>JAIEPP010000005.1 GCA_019748335.1 Xanthobacteraceae bacterium | reverse complement strand
TTGAGGCGCTCGCCGGACGATATTCCGGCCTTGACCGGTCGCGCATTGACCTACGAGAAGATGGGCGATCTGGCGCGCGCCCGCGAGGCGTTCCTGAAGGCGGTCGGCTCGAAATCGCAGCAGCGCGGCAACGTCAACAAATCGAGCCTGGAGACCGCCCGCGCCCGGCTGGCAGCGCTGGATTCCGGCGCCTTGCAGCCAGCGATCCCGGCGGCCCCCTCGAAGGCGGCGTCCGCGACGTCGATACCGACGCCGGCCGCGGCTATCCCGGTGGTCGCAACTGGCGCAGTCAAGCAAGGCAAGCGCATCGCGCTCGTGATCGGCAATTCCGCCTACAAGAACGTACCGGTGCTGACCAACCCGACGCGCGATGCCGAAGCTATTGCCGCTTCGCTCCGGGCGGTCGGTTTCGACGACGTCACGCTTGTCGGCGACTCCAGCCGCGCGCGGCTGCTCGACGCGCTGCGTACGTTCTCCAAACAGGCCGAAAATGCCGAATGGGCTTTGGTCTATTACGCCGGTCACGGCATGGAAGTGAGCGGCGTCAACTACTTGATTCCGGTGGAAGCGCGGATTGCCGTCGACCGCGACATCGAGGCCGAGGCCGTGGCTCTCGAACAGGTGATGACGTCCGTGGATGGCGCCAAAAAGCTCAGACTGGTCATGCTCGACGCCTGCCGCGATAATCCCTTCGCCTCGCAGATGCGCAAAACCGCACCAGCGCAGCCACTGGTCGCCGCCGGCCCGGCCGCCGGGAAAACGAGCACCCGATCCGTGAGCCGCGGTTTGAGCGAAGTGAAGGTGTCGGGCGCTACGCTCGTGGTCTATGCCGCCAAACACGGCCAGACCGCGCTCGACGGCGAAGGCGGCAACAGTCCGTTTGCAGTGGCCTTCGCCCAGCGCATCGCGACCCCGAATGTCGAGATCAACAAGCTGTTCCGCCTGGTGCGGGACGACGTCATGGAAGCCACCGCCGGTCGCCAGGAGCCTTACACCTACGGTTCGCTGCCCGGCCGCGAGGATTTTTTCTTTTTGGCCAGGTGATCCCTCACTTGGCCTTCTGCGCGCCCCTAAATCCCGTCGCAAGCACGTATCGCTCGGAGGAATCTGCCCGGCTCGAGGCAGGCTTGACATGACGCACGGTAGCGAAGTCGCGCTTCAATTGTGCCAGCAGCTCGCCCTCGGCGCCGCTTTGAAACACCTTCGCCAGAAACGTTCCGCCGGGATTGAGCACGTCGCAGGCAAAGGCGGCCGCACTCTCGACCAGACCGATGATGCGAAGCTGATCGGTCTTGCGGTGGCCGGTGGTATTGGCCGCCATGTCGGACATCACGACGTCGGCGCGGGTGCCCATCATCGCGATCAGTTTCTCCGGCGCGTCGTCGGCCAGAAAGTCGAGCTGGGCAAACTCGACGCCGGGGACCTCCGGCATTTCCAAGAGATCGATCGCGACGATCTTGCCCTTGCCGTTGGACCTGCCGATACGCTTGGCCGCGACCTGGCTCCAGCCGCCGGGCGCGGCGCCGAGGTCGACCACCGAAATGCCCTGCTTGAGGAAGTGATATTTGTCGTCGATCTCGATCAGTTTGTAGGCCGCGCGCGAGCGCAGGCCGTCCTTCTTGGCCTGTGCCACATAGGGATCGTTGAGCTGGCGTTCCAGCCAGAGCTTTGAAGATAGCTTGCGCTTGCCACCGCTCTTGACGGTGACGTGCAGCCGTCCGGTGTCGTCTTTTGCCATAGTGGTCCTTGTTGTCATTCCGGGATGGTCCGAAGGACCAGACCAGGAATCTATCTCGAGCTGACAATCTCAAGATTCCGGGTTCGGGCTTCGCGTGCCCCGGAATGACGTCAGTACATTCGGCCGCGCCTTAGCACGGCCCGAGCGCGCCGTCCTCACGCATCATCTCGACCAGCATGCCCTCGCGCAGGCCGCGGTCGGCGACCCGCAGCCGCGGCAGCGGAAAGGCGTCGCGGATCGCGTCCAGAATGGCACAGCCGGCCAGCACCAGATCGGCGCGCTCGACGCTGATACAGTTGTTGTCGGCGCGCTGCTGGAAGCTCATGCCGCGCAGCCGCGTGATCACGGCGGTCACCTCCGAATCGTTCATCCAGACGCCGTCGATCCGGCGCCGGTCGTAGCGCGAGAGATTGAGATGGACACCGGCCAGCGTCGTCACGGTGCCTGACGTGCCCAGCAGATGCATGTCGCGCAGGCCGCCGGCGTGCTCGGCCGCGAACGGCGCGACATATCGTGCGACCTCGGCCACCATTTGCGCATAGGATTCGGCCGTCACGTCCCTGCCGCCGAAGTGCTCGGCCAGGGTGACGACGCCAAACGGAATCGACACCCAGCCCTTGATCCGCGGCGACGCATTTGCCTGATCCGGATCGCGCTCGATCCGCACCAGTTCGGTGGAGCCGCCGCCAATGTCGAACAGGATAGCGCCGCGACCTTTGGGGTCGAGCAGCGGCGAGCAGCCAACCACCGCCAGCGTCGCCTCGGTCTCGCGGTCGATCACTTCGAGACGGATCCCGGTCTCGCTGGCGACCCGGTCGCGAAAACTGTCGGCATTGGCGGCGGCGCGGCAGGCTTCGGTCGCGATCAGGCGCAGCCGTTTGGCCTTGCGGTAGCGGATCTTGTCGCTGCAGATCGAAAGCGCGGCGATGGCACGGTCGATCGCGGCATCGCTGATGGAACCGGTCGCCGAGATGCCCTCGCCCAGCCGGATGATCCGCGAAAACGAATCGACGACGCGAAAACCGTCGCCCGCGGGGCTGGCGATCAGGAGCCGGCAATTATTGGTGCCAAGGTCGAGCGCGGCGTAAACGCCGTTTTCCACGCCCGCCGCAACCGATCCTGACGGGCTTCGGGCCGAAAGGCCTTCGCGAAGCCGCGTATCCTCGTTCATCAAAACTGTCTTTCCGCTGGCCAAGCTGGCCGCCGAATAATTAGCGTTCACGGAAACTTTAGCAGTGCCAAGGGGCTACGCAACAACCCATCACATAGGACTATGCCCAATCAGGCGTTGTCGCGCCTGACGCGGTGCGGTATTTGAGCAGGAGCCCGCGATATCAGCGGGAATCCAAGCATTTCAGGTATTTTTCGATGCAAGATCAACCATCGCCGTCATCTCTGGAAAACGCTATCGCACTGCAAAAATACGGCGTCGGGCAGCCGGTGCGCCGCAAGGAAGACGACACGCTGGTCCGCGGCAAGGGCAAATACACCGACGATTTTGCGGCTCCCGGCCAGGCCTATTGCTGGATGGTGCGCTCCAGTCATGCCCACGGCATCATCAAGGGCATCGACACGGCGACAGCGAAGACCATGCCGGGCGTGCTCGGCGTCTGGACCGGCCAAGACCTCGCCGCTGCCGGCTATAACCCCTTCACCTGTGGCCTGCCGCTGAAGAGCCGCGACGGCTCGCCGCTGCTGCAGACCAATCGCATGGCGCTGCCGACCGACAGGGTGCGCTTCGTCGGCGATCCCATCGCCTTCGTGGTGGCGGAGACGCTAGCCCAGGCGCGCGACGCCGCCGAAGCCGTCGAACTCGATATCGAGCCGCTGCCCGCCGTCACCAACGCTGCCGATGCGACAAAACCCGGCGCGCCGCAGCTCTACGACCACATCCCTAACAACGTCGCGCTCGACTATCACTATGGCGACGCCGCCAGGATCGAGGCGGCATTCGCTGCTGCGGCGCATGTGACCAAACTCGATATCGTCAACACCCGCGTCGCCGTGGTGTCGATGGAGCCGCGCGTGGCGCTGGCCGCCTACGACAAGGCCACCGAACGCTTCACGATTCAGGTTCCAACCCAGGGCGTCGCCGGCAACAAGGCCGGCTTTGCCAAGATCCTGAACGTACCGACCGACAAGGTCCGCATTCTCACCGCCAATGTCGGCGGCTCGTTCGGCATGAAGAACATGCACTATCCCGAATACACCTGCATCGCGCACGCAGAGCGGGCGCTGGGCCGTCCGGTGAAATGGACCGACGAACGCTCGACCAGTTTTCTGTCCGACAGCCAGGGCCGCGCACAACTGATCCATGCCGAACTCGCGCTCGATGCCGAGGGCAGGTTCCTGGCGGTGCGCTTGCAAGGTTACGGCAATCTCGGCGCCTACATCACCGGCGTGGCGCCGGGTCCGCTGTCGCTCAACACCGGCAAGAATCTGGCCAGCGTCTACCGCACGCCGCTGCTCGGCGTCGACATCAAGACCGTGCTGACCAACACCACGCTGATGGGCGCCTATCGCGGCGCCGGCCGGCC
>JAIEPP010000539.1 GCA_019748335.1 Xanthobacteraceae bacterium | reverse complement strand
GATCGTCGAGCTTTAGCGATGCATTCGCCCTACGCGTCCTCGAAAGTCACCACCGCACAGGTGTTCGCCATCGCCGGCCCCGCGATGATCGCGAACCTGACCACGCCGCTGATCGGCATCGTCTCGACCACCGCGATCGGACGGCTCGGCGACGCCACGCTGCTCGGCGGCGTCGCGATGGCCTCGGTGCTGTTCGACTGCATATTCTGGCTGTTCGCCTTCCTGCGCATGGGCACGGTCGCCTTCACGGCGCAATCGCTGGGCGCCGGCGAAGCGAGCGAACTGCGCGCAATCCTGGTGCGCGGCTTCATCGTCGCGGCGCTGATCGGCACGGGACTCATTGTGCTGCAGATGCCGCTGGCGACGGTACTGCTCGGTGCTATGGGCGGCAGCGAGGGTGTCACCCGCGCGGCCAAAACCTACTTCACCATCCGGATCTGGTCGGCGCCGCTGGCGCTCGCCAATTATGTCGTGCTCGGCTGGCTGATCGGACAGGCCCGCGCCAGGCTGGCGCTCGGCACCCAGATCACCATCAACCTGATCAACGTGGCGGCGACAGCGCTGCTGGTACTGGTGTTCGATTTCGGCATTGCAGGTGCGGCGATCGCCGCCCTGATCGCCGAAGCCGCGGGCCTCCTGCTCGGCGTGCTGATCGCGCGCCGCCTGCAGGGGCAATTGGCGGTCGCGCGGGCGACGCTGTTCGATCGTGCCAAGCTGATGCGGATGCTGTCGGTCAACCGCGACATCATGATCCGGACCGCGGCGCTGATCGCGGCGTGGTTGCTGTTCACGGCACAGGGCGCGCGCTCCGGCGACACGACGCTGGCAGCGAATGCGGTGCTGAACAATTTCCTCCTGATCAGCGCGTTCTTCCTCGATGGCCTCGCCAATGCCGCCGAACAGCTCTGCGGCCGCGCCTATGGCGCGCGCGACAGAAGCGGCTTCACCGGCGCGGTCAAACTCGTCCTGATCTGGGGTTTTGCCTTTGCGCTCGCGGTGGCCGGGACTTTTGCGCTGTTCGGAACTTCGTTCATCGACATCATGACGGCAAGTGTGGATGTCCGTCACCTCGCGCGCGACTATCTGCCGTTCGTGATCGTAGCGCCCCTGCTCGGCGTGTTCGCCTTTGGCTATGACGGGATCTATATCGGCGCCACCTGGGCGCGCGACATGCGCAATCTGATGGTGCTGTCGCTGCTGATCTTCCTCGCCGCCTGGCTTGCGCTGCGATCGTTCGGCAATGCCGGACTATGGGGCGCGCTGCTGGTGCACTACGCCGCTCGCGGCGGGCTGGAGGCGTTGCGCTATCCCGCGTTGTTGCGGAAGTCGTTTGATCCAAAGGTATACTGAACTTGCGCTCCGTCATCCTGAGGTGCGAGCGGAGCGAGCCTCGAAGGATGCACGACCACGGGCCGTCGCCCTTCGAGGGCCGCGCTTCGCACGGCCACCTCAGGGTGACGGATGACAGATCTACTGCACCGGCCAGTCCTCGGCGGTGATCGTCGCGGCATCGGCGCCGACGATTTCGGACAGCGAATCGCGCCCGGTGCGCAACAAGGTCGAGGCGAGATCGTTCTTGATGTCCTCGACCAGACCGAGACCCTTGTAGACCAGCGACGAATACAACTGGATCAGGCTGGCGCCGGCACGGATTTTCGTCAGCGCGGCGCCGCCGCTATCGATGCCGCCGACACCGATCAGCGGGAACGCGCCTTCCGCCCGCACATAGGTTTCCGCTACCATCCGCGTCGACAGGCGAAACAGCGGCCGTCCCGACAATCCGCCCTGCTCCCTGGCGCGATTGGTCTCACGCAAGGTCGAGGGCCGCGCCAGCGTGGTGTTGGCGACGATCATGCCGTCGACCCGGCGCGAGCGCGCAATGTGCACGACGTCGTCGAGTTCGGCCAGACTGAGGTCCGGCGCGACCTTCAGCAGCACCGGCGAATCGCCGGCATTCTTGCGCACCCGCTCGCGCGCATCGATCACCTTGGCGAGGAGATCGTCGAGGGCGGCGGACTGCTGCAGGTTGCGCAGCCCCGGCGTATTCGGCGAGGAAACGTTGACGGTGAAGTAGCTCGCGACCGGCGCAAAGGTCTCGATCAGCCTGACGTAATCGGCGACGCGGTCGGCTGAATCCTTGTTGGCGCCGACATTGACGCCGACGATGCCGCCGAGATTGGCGCGCGCGGCGAGCCGGCGCAGCACCGCTTCAGCGCCGTCATTGTTGAAACCCATACGGTTGATCACGGCTTCGTCGCGCTCGAGGCGAAACAGCCGCGGCCTGGGATTGCCGACCTGCGGCTTCGGCGTCACGGTGCCGATCTCGACAAAGCCGAAGCCCAACCGGAGCAGCGCGTCCGGCGCTTCCGCGCTCTTGTCGAAGCCGGCGGCCATGCCGATCGGGTTGGGAAAGTTGAGGCCGAACGCCCGCACCGCCAGTTTCGAATCGTCCGTGCGCGGCTTCATCGGCGGCATCAGCCGCAGACCATGGATCGCCATGCGATGCGCGTCTTCCGGATCGAACCAGCGCAGCAGCGGCAGCGAGAAAGCGTCGAAGGCACGGATCACGGCTTCAACTCCGGGATGTCATGATAGCCGTCGGACCGCGCGTGCAGGTCGAGGATGGCGGTAACCGCGCCGAGATCGAGTTCGCCGTAGAGATGCGGGAATAGTTCCTCGTTGCGCGAGGGCTCCCAGCGCAAGGCGTCGCCGAGCGCGTCCGCATCGACCGCAATGAGAAACAGACCGGTCTGCCCGAAATAGTGCTTCCGCGCCGTGTCGGCGACCTGGGAGGCCGTGGAGAAATGGATGAAGCCGTCGCGCAGGTCGTCCGGGCTGCCCTTGTAGACGCCCTGCCGTTCGGCCTCGCGCCAGGCCGAAGCAGGACTGATTTTGTAGATCGTGGGCACAGCGTTCCGGATTCCCTGCTTGTCGTTGTTACTCTTGGGGTTTTCCCGGAGATCACCGGGCGCGCCGCCGACCGTAAAGGCGGCGGCGGCGTAACTCAAGCGCCGCCGTGGCGACGGCTCGACGGGGATTTGCCTTAACGCCCCGAATGAGGCAATAATTCCTAAACTGGGTCCGGGATTTTGCGATGGCCAAGCAGTCCAAGTCACAGCGCATTCTCACCCACAACCAGGTCTGGACCGCGCTCGACCGGCTGGCCGAGCGCGCTGGCCTGTCGGCCTCGGGGCTTGCCAAGCGCAGCGGTCTCGACCCCACGACTTTCAACAAATCCAAGCGCATCACCGGCGACGGCCGCGAGCGCTGGCCTTCGACCGAATCGGTCTCGAAAGCGCTCGCGGCAACCAATTCGACGATCGAAACCTTCGTGCAGTTGATCGGCGACGGCACCCGCAGCATGCAATCCGTGCCGCTGCTCAGGCTCGCCCAGGCCGGCAACAGCGGCCAGTTCGACGATAGCGGCTTTCCCGCCGGCAAGGGCTGGGACGAGGTGGCGCTGCCGTCGTCCGGCGACGAGCACGCCTATGCGCTGGAGATCTCCGGCGATTCGATGAAGCCCGCCTATCGCGACGGCGACATCATCATCGTATCGCCCGGCACCGCGATCCGGCGCGGCGACCGCGTGGTGGTGAAGACGTCAGGCGGCGAAGTCATGGTCAAGGAATTGAAGCGCCGCACCACCAGGCAGCTGGAATTGCAGTCGCTCAATCCCGCCCACGTCGACCGCACGCTGGATGCGGACGACGTCGCATGGATCGCGCGGATCGTGTGGGCGAGCCAGTAAATAAGCCTCATGGTGAGGAGCCGCGAAGCGGCATCTCGAACCATGAGACAGTGTGCCCTTTCATCCTTCGAGACGCGCGCAAGCGCGCTCCTCAGGATGAGGAGAGACGGGTTGGCCGATTCAATAAATGTAGCAACGCCCGACGTTCTGCAGGACCTGCTGCAAGAGCAGCTTCGCGTCGTCCTGTGCGGAACCGCCGCGAGCACGGTGTCGGCTGCGGCCGGCGCGTACTACGCCAACAAGCAGAACAAGTTCTGGAAGATTCTGCACGAGACCATGCTGATTCCTGAACCGTTGCAGCCGCACCAGTACCGCGACCTGCTGCGGCACGGCATCGGTCTCACCGATCTGGTGAAGACGCATTTCGGGATGGACAACCAGATTCCGTTGTCGAGGCTGGATGACCCGCGCGCCCGCTTGAGCGCTTCGATCGCCACGTTTCGTCCCACGTTTCTGGCGTTCACCAGCAAGACGGCGGGACAAAAATTCTTCGGCGGCAAACGTGATTACGGTGAACAGACTGA
>JAIEPP010000281.1 GCA_019748335.1 Xanthobacteraceae bacterium | reverse complement strand
CGGCTGCCGAACAGCGGCGCACCGCCGACCTCGTGGCACACCGCGCAGGCGCCCTGATAGAGCCGGGCGCCGACGCTAGCCGCCGCCGATGCACCCGTGCCGGTCGCGGCTTCGAGCTTAAGCGCGAGGGCATTCTGTGCCGGGCGATCGATCGCGGTTGCGTTGAAAGCCGCGAGATAGACCGCCATCGCGCGGATGTCCTGATCGGGCAACGCGGCCAATTCCCTCACGACTGGCGCCATCGGTCCGGCGGCCACGCCATGAAAGCGGGATTCGCCGGATCGCAGATAGGCGAACAGCTCGTCCTCATTCCAGGGAATCGGCGCCTGCGACAGCGAGGTCAGCGGCGGCGCTTCCCAGCCTTCGGCAAATCCGCCGGCGAGATAGGCGTTGGCCCGTTCCGCGCCGAGCGCGTTGCGCGGCGAATGGCAGGCGCTGCAATGGCCGAGGCTTTCGACGAGATAAGCGCCGCGATTCCACGCTTCCGATTTTGCCGGATCGGGCTGGAAGGTTGCGGGCTTGTGGAACAGTGCGTTCCAGCCCGCCAGCAGCGGCCGCCAATTGAACGGGAACGTCAGAGCGTTCGGCTTCGCTTCGGCGCGTACCGGCGATTGCGCCATCAGATACGCATAGAGCGCCTGCATGTCGGCATCAGAAGTCCTGGCGAAATGCGTATAGGGAAACGCGGGATAAAGTTGCTTGCCATCGCGATGGATGCCTTCACGCATCGCACGCTCGAAGGCGGGATAGGACCAGGCGCCGATGCCGGTCTCGACATCGGGCGTGATGTTGGTCGTGTAGATGGTGCCGAACGGCGTTTGCAGCGGCCGGCCGCCGGCGTTGAGAATGCCGTTGACGGAAGTGTGGCATACCGCGCAGTCACCGAGGGCTGCGAGTTGCTGGCCGCGGGCGATGGTCGCCGCCGAATAGACCGAAGCATCCGGCCGTGCGATCGGTGCGATGGCGCGCCACGGCAGCACGGCGGCGCCGATACCGACGACGGCGGCGCACAATGCCGCGGCCGTCGCCAACACGCCGCGCCGACCGGCGAATGGATTTGGCCACATGGTCGAAGCGGGCGGCGGCGCGGAAGCCGGCGCGGGCAACGCCTCCGGCAGGGCGGGCGCATCGCCGTGCAATCCCTTCAGGATGCGTTCCGGCGTGAACGGCAATTCGCGAAACCGCACGCCGGTCGCGTCATAGATCGCGTTGGCGATGGCGGCCGCGCTCGGCACCGAGGCAGACTCGCCGACGCCGAGCGGCGGCTGGTCCGGCCGCGGCAGCATCAGAACATCGATCTTGGGGATATCGGGAAATTTGATGATGGGGTAGGCGCCCCATTCGCGCGCCGTGACCGAGGTGCGGTCGAACGACACTTCCTCCATCAGCGCGCGGCTGGTGGACTGGATGACGTTGCCGTGGATCTGGTGACGCACGCCGTCCGGGTTGATCATCAGGCCGGAATCCTGCCCGGCGACCACGCGCGTCACGCTGACATCGCCGGTGGCCTTGTTGACGGCAACGTCGGCGATCCAGGCCGACCACGCCGCGCCATAGCCAGGAAACTTGCTGTGGACATAGAGCGCATAGGCAAAGCCGCGGCCGCGCACGATATCGCCTTCGGCTTCCGGTTCCTGCCGCACCGGCCGCGGCTTCCAGCCCGCGCGTTCGGCAACCGCATTGACGAGATCGATCGCGCGCGAATCCTTCAGATAGCGCAGGCGGTATTCGATCGGATCGACGCCGGCCTCGGCCGCGGCCTCGTCGATCCAGGATTCATGCGCAAACGTATTGGGCAGCGCCGAGACGCCGCGCAGCCAGGAGGCGCGCACGATCGGCGGCATGTCGTGCGCGACCACGCGCAAGTTGTCGTAGTCGTAAGGCGGGATCGCGGTGCGGTCGCCCATCTCGAACACGGCGGGTGTATTCGGGACCTCGCCGGTCAGCAACAGCGCCAGCGTCGGCGCGCCGTTGGACGGATAGCGCGTGGCGAAGTCATAGCCGGCGACGCTGCCGTCGGCGTTGATCCCGCCATTGACGTCCATGAGTTGCGCGGTGCCCTTCGGCTCCCAGGCGTGTTCCTGCTCGCGGGTCAATTGCACGCGGACGGGGCGGCCGACCGCGCGCGACAGCAAAACCGCGTCGGCGGAAACATCGTCGGCGCAGTTGCGGCCGTAGCAGCCGGCGGCCTCCAGCCGGATCACCTCGATTTCGGCTTCGCGCCGGTGGATCAGTCGCGCCAGCTCGGTGCGCAGATGGTGCGGATTCTGCGTGCCGGACCAGACCCGGGTCTGATCGTCCTGAGTGTCGGCGACCGCGCAGGACGGACCGATCGAGGCGTGCATCTGGTACGGCCACACATACGTGCGCGGCATCGGCTTGGCGGCGCCGGCAATCGCGGCATCGACGTCGCCCTTGTCGATCAGAGTTCGCGGCTCGGAAGGATTGGCGCGCAGCGCCGTCGGGATATCGCCGAGATCGGGCAGGACAGGCGTCGGCTTCCAGCTCACCTTCAACTGCGCCGCGGCCTTGATAGCGTTCTCCTCGCGTTCGGCGACGACGCCGACGAAGTCGCCGATCCGAACCACCGCAACCAGTCCCGGAATATCGCGTACCGAAGCCTCGTCGACCGCGATCAGGCTGGTGCCGACGAAATCGCCGGCATCGATGCCGGCATAGGGCGGACGGACGACACGGCCGTGCAGCATGCCGGGCATGCGGACGTCGTGAACGTAGACCAGTTCGCCGGTCGCCTTGGCCGGCAGGTCGACGCGCGGCACCGATTGGCCGACGATGGAATAGGCGTTGACGTCCTTCACGGCGACATCGTCCGCCAATTCGAGGCGGATGGTTTCGCCCGCGATTAATTCGCCATAGCTGACGCTGCGGTTATCCTTGCCGCGCACCAGGCCGTCTTCAATCGTGAGATCCTCTACCGAAAGCTCCAGCCGCTCCGCTGCCCGTGCGATCAGATACTGCCGCGCCTGCGCCGCCGCCATGCGCAACGGCACGGCCGTGATCTGGATCGTCTCGCTCGCGATCGTCGCGCCCTGATTGGGAACGCGCGAGGTATCGCCGAGCACGACGACGACGCGGGCAAAGGACACGTCGAGCTCTTCGGCGACGATCTGGCCGAGCGCGGTGCGGATGCCGGTGCCGAGATCGACATGGCCGTTATAGGCGGTGACCGACCCATCGGCTGTGATCTTGATGAAGGTTTCGAATTTGACGGCTTCGACCGGCGAAGCGGGGCGAACGACGGTCAGCGTTCCCTGCGGCCGTTCACCGTGATCGAAAGAGCCCGGTGCTGCCATCAGGTCCGCGCCTCGACGACATGGCCGGCCGCGCGCATCGCCGCGCGCATGATTTCGATATGCGCGCCGCAACGACACAGATGATGACGCAGCGCTTCCATCACCTCGGCTTCACTGGGGCGGGGGCTGCGGTTGAGCAGCGCTTTGGTGGTGATGATCATGCCGTTCAGGCAATAGCCGCATTGCGCGGCCTGTTCGCTGATGAAGGCCTGCTGCACGGGATCGGGATGTTCGCGCGAGCCGAGACCTTCGAGCGTCACGATGTCGCGGCCGATACAGCCTTCGATCGGGATCACGCAGGAGCGCGCGGCGACGCCGTCGATCAGCACGGCACAGGCGCCGCATTCGCCGAGACCGCAGCCGTATTTCGGTCCGTTCAAGGCGAGGTCGTTGCGCAGCACATACAGCAATGCGGTGTCGGGCGCGGCGGCAACGTCGCACGCCTTGCCGTTGACGGTCAGGCGCATCGTGCTCTGCGTCATGCTCCCTCTGGGCCTCTCGTTGCGCTGCAAACGTTGCGCTGGATGCCGGGGAAAGATACCGTTTGTGTACAAACGTGCAAGCCGCGCGTTCCCGCAGCCCGGCGCGCTGCCCGCTTTATGAACAAGGAGGCGAGGCAAATGAGTTTTTATGCGGCAATCGCACTTTTTCGCATTGCGTGCCGCTTGACAGGATTTCCATCCCCGCGCAACATCGTTCGTATACGAACAAATGGTCGGCCCGCGAACATGCAGGCAGGACCGTCGCCTTCTGAACCGCAGGCTTGTTCATGACCGATGTTTCGACCGCCGCCGTCGGCGACAAGATCCGCTGCGATGCCTGTCCGGTGATGTGCTACATCAAGCCGGGCGCGGTCGGCGCGTGCGATCGCTATGCCAACCAGGACGGCGGACTGGTGCGCGTCGATCCGCATATCGTGCTGGAGCAGACGGTGTCGCATGGCGGACGGCT
>JAIEPP010000316.1 GCA_019748335.1 Xanthobacteraceae bacterium | reverse complement strand
GTCAAGAAGGGCGACGCGGTCATCTCGGTTCGCCTTGTCCATAAACCCGACGGCAAACCCGTGCCCGACGCGGTCATCTTCGCGACACGTCTGGATATGGCTCCTGACGGCATGCAGGAGATGGCAACCAAGATAGCGCCTATGCCGAGCACCGAACCCGGCGTTTACAAATTCAAGGCGACCTTGAGCATGGCCGGGGGCTGGCAGCTTTCGCTCGGCGCCAAGGTTCAGGGCGAAACCGGGACGGTCGAAAACAAGCTCGTCCTCAAGGCGACGCCGTGACGCGCGCCATCGACATCGTTCGCGTCGCTACGATCGGAGCAACCACAGCAATGCTGTGGTTGTCTCCCGCGACTGCGGCCGAGCAAACTCTGCCCGGCGCGACCGTGGAAAGCGTCGTTGCAATTGCCAAGCGTCTCAATCCGACGGTAGCGGCGGCTTCGCTCGACTTCGACGCTGCTGTCCACAAGATCGGAACGGCCGGCGTGTTGGCCGATCCGACCCTCATCCTGGAAGCGTGGGACGTCAATCGGTTTGGCGTTGGCCAACGTCGCATCGGCCTTGAACAGGAATTCAAGCTGTGGGGCAAATACGGCCTTGAGCGCAATGTCGCGGAGGCTGATGCCGACGCCGCGAAATTCCAGGGTCGCGCAACCGTTATCGATCTCATCGCGCAGGTCGTTGCCGCGCACGGGGAATACAATGCCGCCTATGAGGCGGTCGGAATCTCCGTCGAAATCAAGCGGCGCTATGACGAGATCCTCGGCCTGTTGCGGACGCGATATGGCAATACTTCGGTCGATCAGCAGGACGTCATCAAGGCTGAAATCGAGGCGGCTACCGCCGAGGGCGATGTCATCCGCCGGCAGGGTGAACAGAAAGCGGCCGCGGCCAGGCTGAATGCCCTGATCGGCCGTCCGTCCTTGGCGCCTTTGGCCGCGCCGACCGGCTTTCGGACCCTCAAGACAATCAGCCTCACTCAGGTGCAGGCGCTTGCACGTTCCGCGAACCCGATGCTGGCCCTTGCGGGAGCGCAGAGCAATTCCGCGGCCCAAACCAAATCGCTCACCGACCTCAACTACTATCCCGACGTGACGCTCGGCGCGAAATACGTGCAGCGGCCCGGCACGGAAGATACCGGCGAGTTCATGCTGGGCGTCAAGTTGCCGCTGCACTATGAAGTCAAGGACGCCGAGCAACGCGCGGCAGGCGCGCGACTCGGTGCGGCGCAAGCCCGCAACGAAGCGCTGCGGCTGAGGATCGACGGTCAGGTCGCCGACGCCTGGTTCAGCGTCGATGCGCTTCGCAGGGTCGTGCAGATCTACGCCTCGCGCCAACTGCCGCCGTCCCGTTCTTCGGTCGACAATGCGCGAAACGGCTTCCAGGCGGGCACGTCCGATATTTCCGCCGTCTTCGAGTCGGAGCGGCGGCTTCGCGCGGTCCAACTCGACCTCTTGAAGCTCAAGGTGGAGCTCCAGACAAAATACGCCGAAATGGAACGATTGGCTGGAGGTTCACTATGAGACGGCCGGCAGGCACTTTCTTGGCCTTATTGGCGATTTTGATTGCTGGAGCCGGCGGCCTCGCTGTCGGGCGGTCGAACGCTCCCCTTCCTGGATGGCTTTCCGCCGCACTCCCCGCAGCGGCGAAGCCAGTTTCCGACCGACAGGTACCGACCGGGCCGATCGTCTACTACCGCGATCCAGACGGTGCCCCGGACTACGCTCTCGGGCCCAAGAGGACGGCCTCGGGCAAGGAATACTTGGCCGTGCACGCCAGCGAAGACGTGAGCTTCGAGGGGCCGAGTCCAGACGCCATGCCCCCGAAAGCCGCAGGACCCGGAAAGATCAAGTTCTACCGCAATCCGATGGGCCTTCCGGATACCTCACCGATGCCAAAAAAGGATTCGATGGGGATGGATTACCTGCCGGTTTATGAGGGTGAACAGGACGACGACTCGACGGTCAAAGTCAGCGCCGGAAAGCTGCAGAAGGCAGGCGTGCAGACCGAAGTCGCGGAGCGTCGCACTTTGAGCACGGTTGTGCGTGCACCTGCCACCGTTCAGGAAGATGAGCGCCGCAAAGCCGTCGTATCGTTGCGTTTCGAAGCCTTCATCGACACCGTCGAAAACGTCACCACCGGTTCGCATGTCCACAAGGGACAGCGGCTAATGCGCATCTATGGTCCGAGCCTGTCGAGCGCCGCCGCCGAATATCTGTCGGCGCTCAATGCTAGCCCCAGTGCCGGCATCGGCAACCAGGCCCTGAAAGGTGCGCGCCGGCGCCTTGAGAATCTCGATGCCCCTGAGAAGTTCATTGCTGAGATCGAGCGCACGCGCGAAATCCCGGCTTATGTGAGTTGGCCTGCGCCTCAGGACGGCGAGATCGTGGAACGCGTAGCCGTCAACGGCATGCGCGCCGCTCCCGGCGACGTTCTGTTCCGGCTCGCCGATCACGACGTCGTCTGGGTCTTGGCTGATATCGCCGAGCGCGATCTTTCTCTGGTAGAACTCGGCCAGAAGGCCACCGTCCGGCTTCGCGCCTATCCCGACCGGGTATTCACCGGCAACGTCACATTGATCTATCCGCACTTGATGGCCGAAACCCGAACCGGGCGGATCAGAATCGAGTTACCGAATCCGGACGAAGTGCTGCGGCCGGACATGTATGCAGACGTTGAAATCGCCACGGGGACGGAAGCGCCCGTCGTGACTGTCTCCAGCAGCGCCGTCATCGACAGCGGCGAGCGGCAGATTGTGCTTCTCGACAAGGGCGACGGCCGTTTCGAACCTCGCGCAGTCAAGCTCGGGCGGCGCGGCGGCGGCCTGCTGGAGATCAAGGAAGGACTTGCTGAAAACGACAAAGTCGTCTCTTCCGCCAACTTCCTGATCGACGCCGAGAGCAATCTCAAGGCCGCGCTCAAGGGCCTCGATACCGGGGAGAAGTCGCAATGATCGCGAGGCTCATAGACTGGTCGGCCCGAAACCTGATGCTGGTCCTGATCGGCGCGGTTTTCGCCGTGGCGGCGGGCGTATATGCCCTGCAGCATTCGGCGCTCGACGCGATCCCTGACCTCTCCGACACCCAGGTCATCGTCTATACCGACTACAAGGGCCAGGCACCCCAGGTCATCGAGGACCAGGTCACCTATCCGTTGACGACCGCGATGCTGACCGTGCCGAAGTCGAAGGTGGTACGCGGCTTCTCCTTCTTCGGCGTCTCGTTCGTCTACATCATCTTCGAGGACGGCACGGACATCTACTGGGCGCGCTCGCGTGTGCTGGAATACCTCAACGCGGCCGCGCGCAAACTGCCCGCGGGCGTGACGCCGACACTGGGTCCCGACGCGACGGGCGTGGGCTGGGTCTACCAATACGCGCTGCAGTCCAAGGACAAATCGCTGGCGGACCTGCGGTCGATCCAGGACTGGACCATCCGGTACGGCATTTCCAAGGCCGAGGGCGTCGCCGAAGTCGCAAGCGTCGGCGGCTTCGTCAAGCAATACAACATCGTTGTGGATCCGAACCGGTTGAGGTCGCTCGGCATTCCCCTCGCGAAGGTCCGCGACGCCGTCCGGGGCAGCAACATGGATGTCGGCGGGCGTACCGTCGAGCTTTCGGAGTTCGAATTCGTCGTGCGGGGCAGGGGATACGTCAAAAGCGTCTCCGACCTCTCCAACATCGTGCTGAAGGTCGACAAGGGAACGCCGGTCCTGCTGAAGGACGTGGCGCGGATCGAGCTAGGTCCGGACGAGCGCCGGGGCATCACCGAACTCAACGGCGAAGGCGAGGTCGCCAGCGGTATCGCCCTGCAACGCTTCGGCCAGAATGCGCTCGACGTTATCGACAATGTGAAGGCGCGGCTTTCCGACATGGCGTCGGCATTGCCAAAAGGCGTCGAAATCATCCCGGTCTACGACCGTTCGAACCTGATTCACGACGCGATCGAGACGCTGAAGCGGACGCTCACGGAAGAGAGCATCGTCGTTGCCCTCGTCTGCATCGTCTTCCTGCTGCACGTCCGCAGCGCACTGGTTGCGATCGTCATGCTGCCGGTCGGAATCCTGATGGCGTTCGGCGCCATGAAGGTGCTGGGGATCGGGTCGAACATCATGAGCCTGGGCGGGATCGCCATCGCGATCGGAGCCATGATCGACGGCGCCATCGTCATGATCGAGAACGCTCACAAGCACCTTGAACGCGCGCCGCCGGACAAGCCTCGCCTGGAGGTGCTCATCGAAGCTGCGAGCGA
>JAIEPP010000356.1 GCA_019748335.1 Xanthobacteraceae bacterium | reverse complement strand
GACGATGCTTTCCTCGGGCAGGATGTGGCCGCCATGCAGATGGCCGTCGGTCTCGTTCCACAGGCCGTGGCAATGGAAGAACGGCGCGCCGGCGCGCTGGCCGAGCGTCATCGCGGCAAACCTGAGCCGCGTGATACCTGCCGGGCGAAAGGTGTCGCTGTAGAACGCCGCATTGGCGCCGGTCTTCGACAGCGCCGGCATCACATACGCGAACGGACCGAGCGCCCCGCCCTGCATGCTGAGCACGCCGCCGGCAAATCCCGCTTCCGCAAAACCGCGGCGCGCGGCTTCCAGCAGCGGCAGGCCGGCTTCCAGCGTGAACGAAAACGCGCGGCCCCGCGCCTCGACCCACTGGATGCGCTCTGGCGTGGGCGCACCGGGCTGGGTGATGCTGCGCATCAGGTGCCCGTCGATTTGGCGATGACGTCCAGCAGCCCGCGCGCTTCGAGTTCGTCCTTGACCAGCCGTTTCGGAATCTTGCCGTAACCGGATTTCGGCAGCGCCTCCCAGAAGAAGAACCGCTTCGGCATCTTGTAGCGCGACACCTTCGGCAGCAGAAACGCCGCAAGCTCGGCTTCGCTCACTTCACCTGCCCCCTCGCGCGCGACACAGACAGCAACGCCGACCTCGCCCCAGAACGGGTCGGGCACGCCGAGCACCGCGACCTCGCCAATCGCGGGATGAGTCAGGATTTTCTCCTCGACCTCGCGCGGATAGATGTTGGAGCCGCCGGAGATGTACATGTCCGAGGCGCGGCCGGTGATATAGACAAAACCCTCCGAGTCCATGTGGCCGAGATCGCCGGTGCGGAACCAGCCGTCGCGAAACGCCTTCGCGTTGGCTTCGGGGTTGTCGTAATAGCCGGCGAACACGGCGGGCCCGATCACGCAGATCTCGCCGGTCTCGAACGGTTTCAGTTCATTGCCGTCGTCGCCCTGGATCGAGACCTGCATGCCGGTGCGCTCGAAACCGCAGGTGCCGATGCGGGCCAAAGGTCCGTCCTCGGGATCGTGCAGGTTCGGCGGCAGTACGGTGATGTTGCCGGTGACCTCGCCGAGGCCGAAATACTGCACCAGCACGGAGCCGAGCTTGTTCAGCGCGGCCTTCTGGTCCTCGCGGTACATCGGCGCGCCGGCATAGATGATGAAGCGCAGCGAGGAGTGATCGAACTTGTCGACCGCCGGATGCTCGACCATCATTTTTAAGATCGTGGGCACCGTAAAGATGTTGCTGACGCGATGGACCTCGATCAGGCGAAACGCTTCGGCGATGTCGAATTTTTCCGAGGGCAGCAGAATGGTCGGCACGCCGCGCGCGGCCTGCACCAGTTGATGGACGCCGGCGCCGTGCGACAGCGGCGCCACCACCAGCGAAGCGTCCTGCTCCGTCGTGCCCGGCATCAGGTCGGCGAGATGATTGGTGACGACAAAGGCCATCTGGCCGTGGGTCAGCACCGCGGCCTTGGAACGGCCTGTGGTGCCCGAGGTGAAGAAGAACCAGCAGGGATCGTCATAGTCGACAGCGGTATTTTCGACCTTGGCGCCGGCGTTCGCCGCGATCGCTTCGGTAACCGAGGTCTCGCCAAAAGAGCCCTCTCCGATCCGCCAGATGAATTCCAGCGCGGGATTGGCGGCAGCCTTGGCATGATCCGGGAAATCGCCGTGGCACAGAAACGCTTTCGCGCCCGAGGCGGTCGCGAGATAGGCGACCTCGTCCGGCATCAGGCGGAAATTGGTGGGAACCCAGACGGCGCCGAGCCGAAAGGCCGCGAACATCGACCAGAACATCTCGTCGCCGTTTTTGGAATGAACCAGGATGCGGTCGCCCTTGACGATTCCGCGCGCGGCGAGTGCCGCCGCCAGCGCCGAGACCGCGGCATCGATCTCCCGCCAGGTCCAGGATCGTTCGCCCCAGATGAAGCCGATGCGATCGCCATGGCGGCGCGCGTTCTGGGTTACCAGATGCCCGAGATTCATCACCCGGCGCGACATCCGCGCCAGTCCCCCACGCGGGGCGGCTGTTGCTGCGCCGCTCACCGGCGTCCCACCCAGACGCCGGCCGCCAGCAGCACCAGGCCAGCGACCCCAGCGACAATGCCGTGCTTGGCGTGAATCCGGCTCACCCCCGCCTCATGCCCGGGCAGGAACCCCGGCAGCTGGTCGGCCGGCATCACGAAATAGACGGCGGCGACAACGAGCAGAATGACGCCAAACACGGTCAGCACAAGCTTCATGCGGTTTCCTCTTCAACGCGAACGGGGGGCTGTTGGTCGCCCTGGGATCGTCAAGGGCGGCAGGCTCTTGACCATGGTTTATCGCCATCGCACAGCCTTCGGCAAGGGCTGCCAGCGCAGCGATCAGCGAGGCATTTTGCACGCGAACGGCGCAATGGCTTGTAACGGCTTATAGACTGCGATGCGCAGCTGGATCATGGTGATTCGGCAAAATGCTTCGCCGGGAGAACGTCATGTCCAATGAAAAAGGTCCCAACATCAAGAAGAAGCAGAAGTGCAAGAATTGCGAGGGCAAGGGCCTCGTCAAGAAGGGCGACAACGTCGTCAAGTGCCAGCGATGCAAGGGCACCGGCGTGCGCTGAACGCACACTGATCTGATTTGAGGACTGCCATGGTATCCCGTCGAGCATTGATCCGGTCAGGTGCGGCCGGCCTGCTGGTCACAACTTTATCACGTCGGGCATTTGCCGCATCGCCCTCGCCGGCCGATCCGACCGCCATCGTCACCGCGATCTACAGCCGCGCAGCCAAAGGCAAGGGCGACAGTGGCGGCGCGTTCATCATCGAGAACAAGGCCGCCAAGGCAAAATACCTCTCGAAGTCGCTGGTGGCGCTGTGGGCGAAGGCGGATGCGCACACGCCGAAGGGCGATGTCGGGCCGATCGATTTCGATCCCGTGACCAACTCGCAGGAACCGGACGTGAAGTCGTTCAAGGTCGCGCCGGAAAAGCAGGAAGCCGACAAGGCCACCCTCGCCGTCACCATCGAGGGCCGCAACGCGCCGGCGCGCAAGCCCGCCGACCGGACCATCCGTTACGAGTTCGTGCGCGACGGCATCGAGTGGAAGATCGACGACATCAAGGGCGCCAGCGACGGCGCGCCGTGGTCGATCCGCGCCATGCTCGCCGCTTCGCTGAAGAACTGAAGACCGCTATTGCGGATGCTTGGCGAGTTCCTGATCGCTCAGGCGCCAGTCCTGCCACAGTTGCAGTGCGCCCACCAGCACCACGACCCCGCCGAGAGCCGCATGCCAGATCCTGAGAAACTCGTCGCCGGAATAGCCGAAGATGAGCGGCGACGCGATCAGCCAGAGGCCGAGCGCGATTTCCGCCACCTCCTCCCAGCGCTGCAGCGCGACATATTCGAGCTGGGCGAGACCGAACACCAACATGCCCACCACAAACGTATTGAGGATCATGACGCTGCGTTCGGCGGTCATGACATCATGCTCGGGCTGCAGGGGAAACCACGGCGATACCACAATCAGCGCGCCGAGCAGCATGCCAAACCAGTCTTCCCACGGGCGATGCGTACTGAAGAAACGAGAGTCAGACATAGGTAACCTCCCTTGAAAAAGAGGCATACGTCAGCGGCCCACGATCAAACGCATTCCGATATCGAACCACATCCAGCCGCATCGGCGCGTATGTCTGCCCGAAAACGTAGGAACGCTGGCATCGCTTGCAAGACGCGATCAGCAAGATTTTGTGCAGGAAGGCTGGTCGGCGGCAGGCCGGCCTATAGCGCCGCGCCGAGCTGCTGCAGGCCGTCGCGGGCGCTGCGCAGGCCTGGATTGACCTCGAGCGCCTTTCGGAAATCCGCGATCGCGCCCTTGAAGTCGCCGAGCCGCATCCTGGCCTGGCCGCGGTTGCTCCACGAATAGGCGTCGCCCGGATCGTTTTGCAGCGCCTTGTCGTAATCTGCGACACCGCCCTTGTTGTCGCCCTGGTACAGCCGGATCATGCCGCGGTTGCGCCAGCCGCGCGCGTCGGTCGGCGCGATTTTCGCCGCCTCGCTGTAGTCGGCGGCGGCACGGTCGAGCCGTTCGGTATCGCGATAGACATTGCCGCGATTGATGAAAGCAAGCACGTCGGGCTTGAGTTTGATCTGCATGTCGTAGTCGGCAAGCGCACGGGCCATGTCGCGCTTGCGATAATGGGCAAAGCCGCGATTGCCATAGGCGATGGCCAGCGACGGGTCGTATTTGATGGCGGCGCTGAAATCCG
>JAIEPP010000190.1 GCA_019748335.1 Xanthobacteraceae bacterium | reverse complement strand
TGCCAGGGCGACGGCGTCATCAAGATCGAGATGCACTTTCTGCCCGACGTCTACGTCACCTGCGACGCCTGCAAGGGCAAGCGCTACAACCGCGAGACGCTGGAAGTCCTGTTCAAGGGCAAGAGCATCGCCGATGTGCTCGACATGACCGTCGAGGAAGCGGCCGAGTTCTTCAAGGCGGTGCCGCGCGTCCGCGAAACCTTCAAGACGCTGCACCGCGTCGGCCTCGACTACATCCACGTCGGCCAGCAGGCCACGACGCTCTCGGGCGGCGAAGCCCAGCGCGTCAAGCTGGCCAAGGAGCTGTCGAAACGCGCCACCGGCCGCACACTCTACATCCTGGACGAACCGACCACGGGCCTGCATTTCCACGACGTCGCCAAACTATTGGAAGTGCTGCACGAGCTGGTGTCGCAGGGCAACACGGTGGTGGTGATCGAGCACAACCTCGAAGTCATCAAGACCGCCGACTGGGTGATCGACCTCGGCCCCGAAGGCGGCGACGGCGGCGGCGAGATCGTCGCCTGGGGCCCGCCGGAGGATATCGTCAAGGCACCGCGGAGCTATACGGGCAAATTTTTGGGACCGGTGCTGGCGCGGGCGGATGCGCCGCGGAAGAAGCGGAGTGGTGGGACGAGCGAAGCGGCGGAGTAGAGTGACTGGTGGATGAACGAATGAGCGAGACCCTCATTCAGGTTCAAGCTTTGGTCGCTCGTGGCTCGATCCACATTTCGGACCACGGCTATGATGAGCTGGCAAACGATGATATATTTATCCGGGAGGTTTTGACGCGGGTAGGTACCGCAATGGTTGTTAAGGACTATCCATCCGCGACAAGAGGCCCGAGCGTTCTTGTGCTCCAGAAGGATGCCTTGCAACGGCCTGTTCACGTAGTGTGCGCAATTCCGCGGGGATATTCCGAACCTGCGGTTGGTGACTGCATATCGACCCGATCCGGAACGGTGGTCGTCGGACTTTACGAAACGGAAATTGCGATGAATCGGAAAACGGTCAAATTGATTCACGAAGGCCGCTACGCAGCGGAAATTCCGATTGAATTAATCGAGGACGACACAGGTTGGTCTCCTTATTTGTCAGTTGAAGACGCGATGAAGCTCGATGCGATCCGGCTGGCATTGAAGGCAGGCGATGTTGCCGCCGCGGCGAAGCATGGCCGCGTATTTGAACTGCTACCGGTGTCTGCCTAGACGCGCCGTGAAAGCTAGCGTCCGATACTTACTGGATCAGCGCATTGGGACCCGACATTCGTTGTCGAGTGTATCCCTCCACGATGCTTAGTTCAGATTTGATAGCGCCGCATAGGCAACACAGCGGCTGGGCATCTGCCAACAATCAAGCTCATTTTGCTGCACCTCGAATCTCGCAAGGGGCACATGCTGATCGGAACCCTTCCGAGCCCAATAGGTGATTCCGCTAAAATCGTCGCGATAAGACCAGTTTGCATGTGCAATCGCATTTCGAAATGCACGGACACGATCATCCGTTAGAAATTTCGCGCACTTCTTCGCGGCTGATCCGTTGGGGGTGTGCAGCCGTGTCCGCCGTATTGGCACGGCGGAAGTTGAGAATATCGGTGATCCGGCCGGACGGCACGCCGATGTCCAGCGACAGCCTGACAGCACTGAGCTTGCGGGCCGCCAATTCGCGTTTCAGCAGGCGGCCGGGATGTACGACGGGAGCCATGGTGTTCACCCTCTGTGATAGTCCACGATTTCGATCTCAACGCCTATGCTATCGAGCCGCTTGTTGATAGCGTCTCGGTACCCACCATCCTCGCAAATGCCAATTTTCCATGTTCAGACATTTCGAACGACCGATTGAACGACCGTCAACTCCCGCAACGGTCGCTTCAGATTTCGGCCTCCTCTACGCCTCCAACGGATTGATCGGCTGGCTGTTTGCCGCAACGGCTCCGGTGGCCATCATCCTGACGGTCGGCTCGCACGGTGGGCTATCGGAAGCGGAAATCGCTTCCTGGATCTTCGGTGTCTTCTTCGTCAATGGGCTGATCACCATCCTGTTCAGTTGGCTGTATCGGCAGCCGCTGGCGTTCTTCTGGACGATTCCCGGCACGGTGCTGGTGGGGCAGTCGTTGACCCACCTGACGTTTCAGCAGGTCGTCGGCGCCTACTACGTCACGGCCGTGCTGATGCTGGTGCTGGGCGCTACCGGCTGGGTCAAGCGCATGATGGAATTGGCGCCGCTCCCGATCGTGATGGGAATGGTGGCCGGGGTATTCCTCCGCTTTGGCCTCGACCTCGTCCATGCGGTATTCGACGATACCGCCATTGCAGGCTCGATGGTCGTCATCTGGCTGCTCCTGACAGCGGTCCCCCAACTCGGCCGCCGCTGCCCGCCGATCATCGGCGCGCTTCTGGTCGGCGCACTTGCCGTGATCATGCTGGGCCGGTTCGATGCCTCGTCGCCGTTGCATCTGGAACTGGTCAAGCCGGTGATTCAGGAGCCCGCCTGGTCGATCGCCGCCATCATCGAGCTTGTCATCCCGCTCGCCATCACGGTTCTGGTCGTGCAGAACGGCCAGGGTTTTGCCGTTCTGAAGACCGCGGGGCACACGTCTCCCGTCAACGCGGTGACGATCGCCTGCGGTCTGGGCGCCGCCATCACCGCTGTCGTCGGCGGCATCAGCACCTGCCTGACGGGGCCCACCAATGCCATCCTGGTCAGCAGCGGCGAGCGCAAGCGCCAATATGTCGCCGGGATCGTCGTCGGTCTGCTGGCCATCGTGTTCGGGCTGCTGGCGCCGACGTTCACCCGGCTGCTGCTCAATGCTCCGAAGTCGTTCATCGCAGCGCTGGCCGGCCTCGCGATGCTGCGCGTGCTGCAGACGGCCTTCGTCACGGCGTTCGCCACCCGCTTCTCGCTCGGCGCGCTGGTGGCGTTTCTCGTCACCATTGCCGACGTGCCGCTGTTCAATGTCGGCGCGGCGTTCTGGGGGCTGGTCTCCGGCATCGTGATATCCGTCCTGCTGGAGCGAACGGACTTTACCCCGAAACCGGCAGCGTAGGCCGGTCCCCTGCCTAGCGCCGGAGGAAGGCCCCGAACGCGCGCGGGCCGTCGCCGACCTTGATCTCACCGATCACCTTCAGCTCGACAGCGTCGATGATGCTGAGCGTGTTGCTCTCCCAGTTCGCCACGATGATGCGCTTGGCATCCGATGTCGCCGCGATCCCTTCCGGATAGTCGCCCACGGCGATGCGCTTGATCGGCTTAAGCGTCGCGAGATCGAACACCGTGACGGTGCCGTCATACTGGTCGGTGATGAAGCCGCGGCCCTGGGCCAGCGCCACCGCATAGGGGCGCAGTCCGGATTTCACCCGTCCGAGCTCGCTGTTGTTGGCGAGATCGATCACCGACACGTCGTTCGATCCAACATTGGCGGTGTAGGCCCGCCTGCCCTCGGCATCGACGGTGACGCCAAACGGGCGATTGCCGACCTTGATGACGGCCTGCCGTGCGCGGGTCGCGGTATCGATGACGGAGATGCTGTCGTCGTCGCGGTCCGCCGAAAGCAGGAACCGGCCGTCCGCGGTCACCGCGAGACCCGATGGCGACGCGCCGACCGCGATGCTGGCGATCACGCGCTGCTCGCGGGGATTGATCACCCGCACCGCCGCGGCGTACCAGTCGGCGACATAAACCGTAGCGCCATCGGGCGCCACCGCGACACCGAGCGGACCGCCGCCGACGTCGATCCTGCCGGTGACCTGCCGCGTGGCCGCATCGATCACCGTGAGCGCCCTGGCATCGGGGCTGGTCACATAGGCGAAGCGACCATCCAGCGTCACGGCGACACCCGCAGGCTTGCCGCCGATCCCAATGGTCGCGATCGCCTGCGCGGTCGCGAGGTCCACGACCGTCAGACTGTCGCCGAGCTGGTTAGTGACGAAGGCTTCCTCGGCCGAAACTTTCCCGATCCAAGCCACGCCGATGCTGGCGACCGCAGCCGCCAGAACGATGGCCCGCACGTTCAGCTTCCGCTCTCGATCTTCTTCTTGAGCGCCTCGAGGCCGGCGCGATAAAGCCCGCTCACCGCCTGCACGGCCGCCTCGTCGTTCAGCTCCGGCGGCGGATCGTTGAGTGGATAGCCGCGATAGAACGCGCCCGCCCACTCCAGGACGGCGCCCTTGCCGTCGGCCCCGGGCGACACCGTGAGCGTGGAAGAGTAGTTGGTGACCGGCAGCACCTTCACGTCGACG
>JAIEPP010000106.1 GCA_019748335.1 Xanthobacteraceae bacterium | reverse complement strand
GCGGCGAGGATGTCGCGGCCGCGCGGGGTGCGCACCGGCGAGGAGTAGCCGGCGTTGAAGATGTATTCGGAGAACTTCTCGATCTGCTCCCAGTCCGAGCATTCGTAGCGCGTGCCCGGCCACGGATTGAACGGGATCAGGTTGATCTTGGCGTGAATGCCCTTGAGCAGCTTCACCAGAAGCTTGGCGTCATCGATGGAATCGTTGACGCCCTTCAGCATCACATATTCGAAGGTGATGCGGCGCGCGTTCGACGAGCCGGGATAGTCGCGGCAGGCCTGCAGCAATTCGGCAATCGGATATTTGCGGTTGAGCGGCACCAGTTCGTTGCGCAGTTCGTCGCGCACCGCATGCAGCGAGATCGCCAGCATGACGCCGATCTCGTCGCCGGCGCGCACGATGTTCGGCACCACGCCCGAGGTCGACAGCGTGATGCGGCGGCGGGAAATGCCGATGCCTTCGTTGTCCGATACCATCAGCAACGCGTCGCGTACCGCGTCGAAATTATACAGCGGCTCGCCCATGCCCATCATCACCACATTGGTGACGCGGCGGCTGCCGGTCGAGTTCTCGCGATCGCCCCAGTCGTCGAGCCGGTCGCGCGCCACCATGATCTGGCCGACGATCTCGCCCGCGGTCAGGTTGCGCACCAGCCGCTGCGTGCCGGTGTGGCAGAACGAACAATTCAGCGTGCAGCCGACCTGCGAGGAGACGCACAGCGTGCCGCGATCGGTTTCGGGAATATAGACGCACTCGACCTCATGCGCCTTCTGCAGATCGTCGCCGCTCGGCAGCCGCAACAGCCATTTGCGGGTGCCGTCGTTGGAAATCTGCTCGGCCACCACTTCGGGACGCGCGACGGTATAATGCTGCACGAGCTGCGCGCGCATTTCCTTGGAAATGCTGGTCATCTCGTCGAACTCTTTGACGCCGCGGACATACATCCAGTGCCAGAGCTGCTGCGTGCGCATCTTGCGCTGCGCGGGCGCCACCCCGATCTCGCCCAGTCGATCCGCGATCTCCGCGCGCGACAGCCCGATCAGCGACGGTTTCGCCGGCGGCACATAGGTTTCGAGCGGGAGTTTCTCCAAAGGTGCTGACGCCCCGGAGTGAGCTTCGGTCTTGCTGGTCATGGTGTCGGTCATGGCCCATCAAATAGGCCTTCCGGCGCCCGCTGGAAAGCCATCAAATGCGTCAGTTTTGGCCCAAAAGCAGGCTTATCCTGCTGGAAGCACGATCTTTCCGGAAAAGCGGCGCCCCCGTTACCGGGTCATGCTTTAGCGCTTGCAATCCTGCGCCAAACGGTCGAGCGCCTGCGACAGCCCTTTCAGCGAGAAGGTGTCGGTGGTCTCGGTGCCCTTGGCGGACATGCCCTTGACGGTGGCGTCGGCGGATTTGCGCATGGCATCGACCATCCGCTCTTCCTCGGCGGCGTTCTTGATCCAGAGTCCGTCACCCTGGGTGTACATCGCATACGACGCGCCGCCGACTTCGAGCGCGGATTCCGAGCCCGGCTTCAGCGCGTAGCCGATCATGATCGAAACTTCGTTGATGACCTTTTCGGCCGGACGCGACGAGACAAAGGCGTAGGCCGGGTCGCGGGGACGATTCGGCGGATTGGTCTTGGAGGCGGACGGCTTTGCCAATGCGAAGCACACCTTCTTGCCGTTCGGCATCGCCGTGTAGGCGCCCCAGGTCCCGAACTGGCCGATCAAGGTGGGCTCCGCCCCGCCTGCAGCGGCAGTGACGGCGGCATCCGGTTTGGCGGCGGGCTTCACCGCGGCAGGCTTCACTGCGGCAGGCTTCACTGCGGCAGGCTTTGCAGCTGCCGCGGGCTTGGCTGCATCCTTTGCGCCCTTTGGCGCAGCACCTTGCGCGTGCGCGTGGGCCGTCACCCCGCACAACGCAACAACAGCAACCAGAGATGTCAGCTTTCCCCGCACGGACGACTGATTCCCTTATCATTGTGACTGGAAGATGGCCCGACGACGCAATGAGTCGTCGGGTATGGATAGCCGGGAAATGCTTTTTTGGAAAGGCAGTTGCGGCTTTGCCCACCGCTGAGACTGCGTTTCACTGCAAGTCTTGTTAGCAGAATCTTTACGCGACTGCGGACTCTGGAGCCCGGTTCCGATCGAATTCAGAACCGGGCTCCAGATTTTTTTGTTTAGACGCACTTTCTAGCGCAGATAAGTCTACGCAATCTGCGCAAGCTTGATTGCTACGCTAACCGGATCCTCTTCGCTCGAAACGCTCTAACCCTTCGCTCGCCCCTCGCGCTGCTTCGCCCACTGCGCATCGGTCCATTGCAGCAGATCTTCGGCGCCAGAGCTGCGCAAATGCGAGCCGCCGTCCTGCACCACCATCTCGCCGTTGATGTAGCCGGCCTGGTCGGAAATCAGGAAGCTCGCCAGATTGGCAAGTTCGCTGTGTTCGCCGGCGCGGCCGAGCGGATTGCGATGCGCCCAGCTTTCGCCGCGGCCCTCGGGCCGCAACTGGCCCGAAGCGCCCGGAGTCGGAAATGCACCGGGCGCGATCGCGACGGTGCGGACGCCCTTCGGTCCCCACTCCACCGCCAGGCTCCTGGTCATGGCGAGCACCGCGGACTTCGCCATCGCCGAGGGCACGGTGAAGGCGCGGCCGGTGATGGTGGAGGTCGAGAGAATGCTCAGCACCACGCCGTTGTGCTTGCCGTCGATCCAGCGCTTGCCGGCGGCGAGCGTGCAATACATCGTGCCGTGTAGCGTCGGCGCCAGGATCGCATCCGCCGCCCGGAACGACATCTGTTCCGTCTGCGCGATGAAGGTGGCGGCCGCATTGTTGACGAGCACGTCGATCGGCGCGTCGTGCCAGATCGCGTCCATCATGGCCTCGACCGAGGCCCCGTCGCGGATATCGCATCGCGCCACCGAGACCTTGCCACCGAGTTCGGCACGGATCTGTTCCGCGGTCGCCTCCAGCAATTCGAGCCGTCGGCCGCAAATGATCAGTTCGGCGCCGAGTTCGACGAAGCGGCGTCCCATCGCGGCCCCGAGGCCGGAGCCGCCGCCGGTGACCAATATCCGCTTTCCCGCCAGCAGGCCTTTTTCAAACATCGTTTGAATCCCTTTCAACCACCACCATCCTCATCCCGCAGGACAAGGCCATGCATCCGAATCGGATTGTAGCCCGGCGTCAAATCCGGCATGAAGCTTCCAGCCTTCCTTGTGCTTCCGAAAATCAGGTGTGTCCATGAAAGCCATTCTCTGCTCGCAATATTGCCAACCCGACGATCTCGTGCTGGCCGACGTGCCCGATCCCGTCGCCGAAGCGGGCCAGGTGGTGATCGCGATCAAGTCCGCGGCGCTGAATTTCTTCGACATCCTGATGATCCAGGGCAAGTACCAGATCAAGCCGCCGTTCCCGTTCTCGCCGGCCGCCGAGGTCGCGGGCGTGGTCGAGAGCCTCGGCGCAGGCGTGACCGACTTGAAGGTGGGCGACCGCGTGGTGGCCTCCTGCGGCCACAACGGCGCGCGCGAGAAGATCGCGCTGCCGGCGAACACGGTCGTGAAGATCCCCGACAATCTGGACTTCGATCGCGCCGCCGGGATCATCATCATCTACGGCACCGCGCTGCACGCGCTGGAAGATCGCGCCAGCCCGAAGCCCGGCGAGACGCTCGCGGTGCTCGGTGCGGCCGGCGGCACCGGTCTGGCGGCCTGCGAACTCGGCAAGCTGATGGGGCTCAAGGTGATCGCCTGTGCCTCGTCGGATGAAAAGCTCGAATTCGCCAAGGCCCACGGTGCGGAGCTGACGCTGAACTACGCCAAGGAAGATTTGAAGGAAGGCCTGAAGCGGCTGACCGGCGGCAAGGGCGTCGACATTATTTTCGATCCGGTCGGCGGCACCTATGCCGAAGCCGCGTTGCGCGCCATCGCCTGGGAAGGCCGCTTCCTGGTGATCGGCTTTGCCGCCGGCGACATCCCGAAGATGCCGCTCAATCTGGCGCTGCTCAAGGGCTGCGATATTCGTGGCGTGTTCTGGGGCGCATGGACCAGGCTCAATGCGGAGAAGAACCGCGCCAATCTGGAAAAGCTCGTAAGGTGGACCGCCGAGGGCAAGATCTCGTCGCATGTCGACCGCACCTTCCCGCTGGCGCAAACCGCCGAGGCGCTGAAAGTGCTCGCCGGCCGCAAGGCGATGGGCAAGGTGATCCTGCATCCCTGAGACGCGACATCCCCGGGTTGAATTTCAG
>JAIEPP010000095.1 GCA_019748335.1 Xanthobacteraceae bacterium | reverse complement strand
TGTCTCCGCTCAGCGGAGGATCGCTCTCGATAAAGGCGTCGGGTGCGAGAAGAGGCCTGCTTGAGGCGACTTCGATCCGCAACGACGCGGGTCCCGTAGAGGAACGTTCGATGGAGAGAACAGACAGCACGTGAGATGTGGCCTCTGGAACCTTCGAACGCCATGCGTCGATGGCGGCCTGGGACGGACCGCCCGCTCCCGGCTGGATCGTGGCGTCGAGCACTCGCTCTTCGCGGACGCAGATGGTGCTACAGGCGTAAACAGCGAGCTTGAGGCGGATGCGTGTCTCTACGTTCGGATCGCGGACCTTGAGCCTGACCGGAAAGAGGACTTCGTGCGTGTATCCAACCGTCTCAAATCCCAGAATGGAAAGCCGAGATGGCGCAGGCCACTGCACCTCCGCATCGAGGACGTTCGACGAACCGGACCAGTCGAACTCAGTCGGCAGTCCGGCATCCCCCGGTGATTTCCAATAGGTCTTCCATCCCGGCCCGAGATTGAGGTCGACCCCCAGCCAAGTCTCATCACGGGCCACCGTCGAGTCGCCTACCATGAGATCGGACCTGATATCCGGCTTGTTAGCCACCGCCGGCGCAAAGGTCTGACCTGCCGCAGCGGATGCCGCGAAGACGCCGACGGCGAAGGCGGCAATCGTGCGCAGTACAATGTTCGTCCTCATCAGCGCACCTCTGCCTTGATCGATGTTTCGGCTGCGACTGATGGAGTCGCGCGCGATTCAGCCTCGGAGAGAACAACCACCTTGGATCCGACCGGGACGCGGTTGAAGAGATCGATCACATCCTGATTCAACAGCCGGATGCATCCGCTCGACACGTTCTTGCCGATACTTTCAGGCTCGTTGGTGCCGTGGATGCGGTAGAGGGTGTCCTTGCCGTCCTGATAGAGATAAAGAGCTCGCGCTCCCAGCGGGTTGGTAATGCCCGCGGCCATGCCCTGCCGGTACTGCTTGAGCTCCGGCTGACGGGCCACCATCGCGGAAGGCGGTGTCCAGGTTGGCCACTGCGCCTTGCGGCGGATGTCAGCCGTTCCGGTCCAGCCGAAGCCATCGCGTCCAACGCCTACGCCGTAACGCAAAGCAAAGCCGCCTTCCTGCACCAGGTACAGAAACTTGGCGTAGGGATCGACGACGACGGTGCCGGTGGGATAGTTCGTCGCATAGCGCATGCGCTGCTTGACGAATTTAGGGTTGATCGTCTCGGCTTCGACCGCAGGGATACGGACGGCGCCGTCCGAGAGTGCGGCGTATTGCGGCGGTAGTGGTGGCGCAAAGGACGCTTGCTGAAGCGTCGCCTGGTTGCAGGCGGCCAGCAATACTGTCAATCCGGTCGAGCACAAAGCGCGCAGCAACGGATGCGACGCCGCACGAAGTGCGGCTAACGGCGATATCATGATTGTTCTCCAGGGATCTATGGACGCAATACGGCCGTCAGCGCGAAGCTGCCGACGTTATGCGTGGATCCGTGGAGGCCTGAACTGCGGAGCGCCGAGCCACTGCACCAGGAGCGCCATGTCGGCGAGGGCAGTATCTCCAGCAGCGGTAGACTGAGGTTCAACGAAGACGGAACTCGTCGCATCGAGTGCGACCATGGCACCCGCACTGCACGATGTTCCCACGGCCCCCGGAACCACGCGCTGGCAAGGCTTGCCGCCTTTGATCGTATGGTTCCTGACGAACGCGGTCTGGTCCGCCTTCGAGACGCCCCGTGCTAACGCCGGCTGCATGAACGATGCACACAGGCCCACCATGCAAAGCACGGCCAGCAGCAAACGAGACAAGCTCGTCCGCCGAGGCGCGGTTCCAATGGCATTTGCAGGACTCTGGTGCATCGATGTCTTCTCTCCAGCCAGAGCGCGCCTGGCAAATCACCAGTCCGTGAGGCCTTCGTGTTCACGCTTGCGATTCATATAAGCACTACCTAATTTAGTATTTACTAATGAGAAAGACGACCATGGCTGCCGGTAGCAAGGGTTTTGTTGATTTCCAGAAGAACGCCACCGAGGTCGCTGGAATTCTGAGCGCGCTCGCCAACGAGCGGCGCCTCATGATTCTCTGCAAACTGGTCGAATATGGCGAAGCGACGGTGGGCTCCCTGGTCGACGCCGTGGGCATAAGCCAGTCGGCAATGTCCCAGCATCTGTCGAAGATGCGCGACGAGGGCATCGTCACGTTCCGAAAGGAAAGCCAGATGGTCTGGTACCGCATTGCAGACCCTCGCATCGAAAAGCTGTTCGCGACGCTTCACGACCTCTTCTGCCGGACCGTGCGCAAAACCAGGAAACCGCTGAGGACCCGCGGATGACCGACTTCACCCCGGCATCTGCGCTCGCGGGCGGGTTGCTGATTGGCACGTCCGCCTCCCTGCTTCTTATTCTTAACGGCAGGATCGCCGGCATAAGCGGAATCGTCGCGGGCCTGTTTCGGCGCGACCTCCGAGAGGTCTCATGGCGCGCGGCCTTCGTGGTCGGCGTGTTGCTGGCGCCCCTCGTCTATGGCGTCCTGTTCGGTCCCCTGCCTCCAGTCACGTTCAACTCCTCCGCAGGCGTGATCGTGGCTGCGGGGTTACTCGTCGGCTTCGGTACGCGCCTCGGATCCGGGTGCACCAGCGGTCACGGCGTATGCGGTATTTCGCGCGGATCGCCGAGATCGTTGGTCGCGACCGGCGTCTTCATGATCACCGCCTTAATCACGGTTCTCGTCACCCGACACCTGATGGGACACTGAAAATGTTAGTGCTCTCCGCGTTCGCCGCCGGGCTGCTTTTCGGCCTCGGGCTCATCGTCTCGCAGATGGTGAATCCTGCGAAAGTCCTCGCCTTCCTGGACGTCACCGGGTCATGGGACCCGAGCCTCGCTTTCGTGATGGTCGGCGCCACCGCCGCATCCGCTATCGGATATGCCGTGGCGAACAGCCCGGGCATCCCTGTCCTCGGCGACAGGCTTGAGATACCGAATCGACGGGATTTCGATGCGCGCCTGATCGGAGGCGCCGCCCTCTTCGGAATTGGTTGGGGCCTGGTGGGACTGTGCCCGGGCCCCGCAGTGGTCATGCTGCCGTTCGGTCTCTGGCAAGGATCGGCGTTCGTCGTCGCCATGCTCGCGGGCATGGGTCTTTTCGCCGCGCTTCGGTCCGCCAAAGCTGGATCTTCTTCGCGCGAGGTCGGTGTGTGATGCCGGATATCGTCACCAGCATGCTCACTCTCGTTTCGGGAGGTGTCGTCGGCATCGTGCTCGGGTTGGTGGGCGGCGGCGGCTCGATCCTCGCAGTTCCTCTGCTGGTCTACGTGGTCGGCGTTAGGTCCCCGCATGTGGCCATCGGCACCAGCGCGGTCGCCGTCGCGGCGAGTGCGGCTGGAAACCTGCTGTCGCATTGGAAAAACGGAACCGTCAAATGGGGTTGCGCCGCCGTCTTCGCGGCGGCCGGCGTTGTCGGCGCCTTCGGCGGTTCGACGGCGGCCAAGGCGGTTGACGGTCAGAGGCTTCTCGCGTTGTTCGGACTGGTGATGATCGTCGTTGGTCTGCTCATGTTGCGGCCCCGGTCCTCGGAAGGCGATCCCGACGTCAGGTTGACGAGGGAGTCCGCAGGCGGGCTCGCTCCCCTTCTCGTCGCGGTGGGATTTATTGTCGGACTGTTCTCCGGATTCTTCGGGATCGGCGGCGGCTTTCTGATCGTGCCGGGCCTGATGCTGGCGACCGGCATGCCGTTATCGAACGCCATCGGGACGTCGCTGTTCGCCGTGAGCGCATTCGGCGCGGCGACGGCCGGGAGCTACGCGGTCTCAGGCCTCATCGACTGGCCCATGGCCGGCCTGTTCGTTTTCGGCGGTCTCGTCGGAGGCGTAGCCGGCGTCCGGATCGGGAAGATTTTAGGCGCCCGGAAGCGGGCGCTTACCCTGGTCTTCGCGAGCTTGGTCATCCTGGTTGGCGTTTACGTCGTAGTCAAGGGCTTCTGGCAACCATCGCCTGCGACATGAAAGGAAAAAACGAAATGACGAACGAGAAATCCGCCTGCGGCCACGGCGGTCCCGTCGTGACAGGTTTCTTCGAGAAACGCACGTCGAGCGTCCAGTACGTCGTGGCCGATCCGGAAACCCGGGAATGCGCCATTATCGACCCCGTCCTCGATTTCGATCCGAATTCCGGCGCGACGGCGACGACTTCGGCGGACGCCCTGCTGGCCCACATCGAGCGCGAGGGTTACAGGTTG
>JAIEPP010000510.1 GCA_019748335.1 Xanthobacteraceae bacterium | reverse complement strand
GCGCGCCCGAAGAGATTCGAACTCCTGACCCCTAGATTCGTAGTCTAGTGCTCTATCCAGCTGAGCTACGGGCGCGTCTTTCGCCAGGCATTTGGGCTTGAGGCCCGGATGCATCCGACAATGGCTCGGAAACCTCGCGAAGAGCGCCTTAGCTACCCGCTCCGGCCCCGATTGGCAAGCGGGGGAAAGCAGTATCTGCCCAGGCAGATGCGATGGTAAACCGGCACAAATCGCCGCCAACCGCGGCCTTTTCAACGCCAATCTACGCCCGTGCCCGCTCGTTGCGCACGCTCTGCAGTTCCACGGGCCGGTCCGGGATCGAGATCCGGAAGGTGGCGCCGATGGTACCTTCGACCAGGTGGATGTCGCCGCCATGGGCGCGGACCAGTTCGGCAGCGATCGCCAGCCCGAGCCCGCTGCCACCGGGACGGCCGGAACTCTGGAACGCCTCGAACAGATGCTCGCGCGCACGGGCCGGCACGCCGGGACCGGTGTCGGAAACCTCGATGATCGCGACCGAGCCCTCGCGGCGGCCGGTGATGCGAATCTGAAAGGTCGCAGCCTCGGCCTTGGGACGGCTTTCCAGCGCCTGGGCGGCGTTGCGCACCAGGTTGAGCAACACGCGAAACAGCTGATCCGGATCGGCATCGATCGAAAGCTCGCGCTCGATCGCGCTGATCCAGGCGATCGAGGCGTCGGCGGCAAGGCCGGCGGATTCGCGCACCTCGGCCACCACAGGCTCGACCAGCAACATGCGGCGGTCGGGGGCGGCTTCCTGCACGCGGCCATAAGAGAGGGTCGACTGGCAGAAATCGATGGCGCGCTCCAGCGAGCGCATCAGCTTCGGCGCAAAACGCTGCACCCGCGGATCCGGCACGCTGGCCAACTGGTCCGACAGCAATTGCGACGAGGCGAGAAGATTGCGCAGGTCGTGGTTGATCTTGGACACCGCAAGGCCGAGCGCGGCGAGCCGGCTCTTCTGATGCAGCATCGAAACCAGGTCACGCTGCATGTCGGACAATTCGCGCTCGGCGACGCCGATCTCGTCGCCGCGCCGGGACGGCACGATGATCCGCGCCGCGCTTTCCGGATTTTCGTGGAAGCCGACCAGGTTCGCGGTCAGCCGCCGCATCGGCCGAACGAACAGATAATGCAAGGCGAGATAGACCAGCCCCGCGGTCAGCATCGCGATTCCGAGCGAGACCACCAGCAGGTTGCGGGAAAACCGGTACATCGCCTGCCGCAGCGGCAATTCGTCGATCACGACCTCGATGAATTGCGCGCCGCCGGGTGCCGGCCCGACGACGCGGATGGTCTGGTTGCCGCGCTCCAGCATGGTCTCCAGCGAATCCACGATCGCCGACCACGCGGTCATGGTCCGCATATCGATGTCGTGGTCGATCGCCTCCGGCAGGTCGGCGCTGGCGAGCAGCCGGCGCTGCTGGCCCATCTTGATCGCGACCGCGCGCGCGCCGACGCTGGTCAGGATCTGCCGCGCCAGCGAATCCGGCACCATGCCGAGCGGCGCCGCATCCAGCACCAGCGCCGCGGTATTGGCCGCCGCCAGCCGGTCGTTGAGCCGGTTCATGCGGAAATTCGCGATCGCGGGCACGTAGATCATCAGACCGGCGATCATGACGAGGGGGATGGTCAGCAACAAAAGCTTGCCGGACAGGCCAAGCCGGCGCGGCGGGTGGGACCGCGGCACTTCAACAGTCAACTGGTCGTCGTTCGCTGGCACCTAATATCTGCCCTTGATATCTCTGCTTTTGGCCCGACGGACGGGAGCGCCCGCCCTTGTCCTTCACGGAACTAGCTGATTCCAAGGATGCGTTTTACAACCCCAAGCGGTCAAATTACCGATCGCTCATGTTGGCCGGTTCCAGATGACCGGGCGAACCGGTCGCCTCACGGTTAAAAACCCCGCGAAAACAGATATATTCGACCCAATTACGCCATTTTGGAGAACCCCGATTGCGGCGCTTGGTGGCGTTGACGAAAAGGGGTCGCTCCCGTATAAGCCGCGCAATTGTCCGCGATGGCCCGGTTCTCCGGGGGCGGCTCTTTTGGGGCCGTAAATGGCTCGTTTGAGCCTGCCAGCATCTCCGGGCTTACCTCAATTCAACAGGCACCTTGCCCGGTCAGCGGAGAACTACCCGTGAAGCGGACTTATCAACCCAGCAAACTGGTGCGCAAGCGCCGTCACGGCTTCCGCGCCCGTCTCGCCACGACCGGCGGCCGCAAGGTTCTCGCCGCGCGCCGCGCGCGTGGCCGCAAGCGTCTGAGCGCCTGAGCCGGATCTTCCGGAGATTTCAGCATGGATCGGCTAAGGCAGCGGGCGGACTTCCTCGCCGTTGCCAATGGTGCACGGGCGAACGGCGCTGCCTTCGTGGTGCAGGGCCGCTCCCGCGATGATGATGGCCCGGTCCGGGTCGGTTTCACCGTTACCAAAAAGAACGGTAACGCACCCCAGCGCAATCGCATCCGGCGCCGGCTTCGCGAACTGGTGAAGCGGCTCGACGTCATATCCATGCGACCGCACCATGATTATGTGCTAGTCGGCCGCAGGGCCGCGCTTAGCCGCGACTTCGCGGCCATGCTCGAGGATCTTCGCTCGGCACTACGGCGCCTCGACCGGCAGCCGAAAACATCTGACCTGAATGGCGAGACCTTGAAACGATGACCGACAATCGCAACACCATCCTGGCCGTCATTCTGTCCGGCATCGTGCTGATCGCCTGGCAGTACTTCTACAACGTGCCGCAGATGGAAAAGCAGCGCGCGCAGACCCAGATCCAGGCCGAACTGGCCAAGCCGACGCCGCAGGCGACGCCCGGCTCGACCCCTCCGCAGGCCGGGTCGACCCCCTCCGCCAACGCCCCCGGCAACACCCAGCCGGCTGCTGCCGTCGTCAGTCGCGACGCCGCGATTGCAGCAACCCCGCGCGTCAAGATCGAGACCCCTAGCGTGACCGGCAGCATCTCGCTGAAGGGCGCGCGCATCGACGATTTGTCGCTGGTCAAGTTCCGCGACACCGTCGATCCGGCGTCGCCGCCGATCGTGCTGTATTCGCCGTCCAACACCGCAAGCCCCTATTATGCCGAGTTCGGCTGGGTGCCGGCGTCCGGTTCGACCGCGCGCATTCCCGACCAGAACACGGTGTGGCAGCAAGAGGGAACGGGCAACCTGTCGCCGGGCCATCCGGTGACGCTGAAATACGACAATGGCGACGGCCTCACCTTCCGCCGCACCATTGCGATCGACGACCGTTATCTCTTCACCCTCAAGGATGACGTCACCAATGTCGGCGCCGCGCCGGTGACGCTGTATCCGTTCGCGCTGATCTCACGCCACGGCACGCCGCAGGTCTCCGGCTACTACATTCTGCATGAAGGCCTGATCGGCTATCTCGGCGCCGACGGCCTGCAGGAATACGGCTACAAGAAAATCGACGACGCCAAATCGGTCGCCTTCAACGTCACCGACGGCTGGCTCGGTATGACCGACAAGTACTGGGCCTCGGCGCTGTTGCCCGACACTGCGGCCAAGCTGCAGGCGCGCTTCTCCTCCAACCTCGTCGGCACCGTCCGGACCTACCAGACCGACTATCTGCAGGATGCGCAGACGATCGCGATCGGCGGCACCGCCAGCGCCAATGCGCGGCTGTTCGCCGGCGCCAAGGAAGCCGGCGTCGTCGGCATCAACTTCCCGTTCGCCGGCCTCGGCGGCTACAACAAGGAGCTCGGCCTCAACCATTTCGATCTCTTGATCGACTGGGGCTGGTTCTATTTCATCACCAAGCCGATGTTCCTGGCGCTCGACTTCTTCTTCCGCCTGACCGGCAATTTCGGCGTCGCCATTCTGTTGGTGACCGTGCTGGTGAAGACGCTGTTCTTCCCGCTCGCCAACAAGTCCTACGCCTCGATGGCGAAGATGAAGTCGGTGCAGCCGCAGCTCGCCGCGCTGAAGGAACGCTATCCGGACGACCGCCAGAAGCAGCAGACCGAGATGATGGAGATCTACAAGAAGGAGAAGATCAACCCGATCGCCGGTTGTCTTCCCGTCGCCCTGCAGATCCCGGTGTTCTTCTCGCTCTACAAGGTGCTGTTCGTCACCATCGAAATGCGCCACGCGCCGTTCTACGGCTGGATCAAGGACCTCTCGGCGCCCGATCCGACCAACCTGTTCACTTTGTTCGGCCTGTTCAGCTTCGACCCGACGCAA
>JAIEPP010000153.1 GCA_019748335.1 Xanthobacteraceae bacterium | reverse complement strand
GAATACCCGATCACCCGCGCCTATGCCGATGCCCGCGTGCGCCGGATCTATGGCGGCTCCAACGAGATCATGCGCGAACTCATTGCGCGGTCGATGTAATGCCGCGGCACGACGGGAGATCCTCATGACCGTATCCACCGGCATCGTCAGCGGTTCACGCCGGCGAGGCTTCGATGAAGTCGAAAAACGGGTGCTGTTGATCGCTGGCGGATTGCAAAGCCTCGGCGTCAGCGAGGGCGACTGCGTTTGCATCCTGATGCGAAACGACATTGCCTTTCTCGAAGCGAGCTATGCGGTGATGTCGCTGGGGGCCTATGCGGTGCCGGTCAACTGGCACTTCAAGCCCGAGGAAGTCGACTATATTCTGAAAGATACCGGAACCCGTGTGCTGATCGGCCATGCCGATCTCCTGAACGCGCTGGGCGAGGTTATTCCCGGCGACATGACCCTGCTCAGCGTTCCGACTCCGCAGGAGATAGAGGAGGCCTACCGGCTCGATCCCTCGCGCCGCGGTCTGCCGCACGGCGCGGAGGATCTCGAACCCTGGATGAACAGACAAAAGCCGTACGACGGACCGAAACTGCCGCAGCCGCAGAGCATGATCTACACCTCGGGCACCACCGGGCAGCCCAAGGGCGTCCGCAGGGAAGCGCCAACCGCCGCACAGGCCGCAGCCGCCGAGGCGATGCGCGCGCGCGTCTATGGTTTGAAGCCGGGCGTACGGGCGCTGTTGCCGGGCCCGCTCTATCACTCGGCGCCCAACGTTTTCGCGCTGCGTGCCGGGCGTCTCGGCGGAGCGGTGTTTCTGATGCCGCGGTTCGACGCGGAAGAACTTCTCCGGCTGGTTCAGGAAGAAGCCATCGACACCATCTTCATGGTCCCGACGATGTTCGTCCGCCTGTTGAAATTGCCGGCTGCGATCCGCGAGAAATACGACGTCTCCGCGTTGCGTCACATCGTGCATGCAGCCGCGCCCTGTCCGCCCGATGTCAAGCGGGCCATGATGAGCTGGTGGGGACCGGTGATCCACGAATATTACGGCAGCACCGAATCCGGCGCCGTGACTTACGCGGCACCGGAAGATGCGCTGAGGAAACCCGGCACGGTCGGCCAGATCCTGGAGGGTGCCCTGCTGCGGATTCTCGATGATGCAGGCAATGTTCTGCCGCGCGGGACCATCGGCGAGATCTATTCGCGCGCCACCGGCAGCCCGGATTTTGGCTATCACAACAAGCCGGAGAAGCGGATCGAGATCGAGCGCGACGGTTTCATCACCAGCGGCGACGTCGGCTATATCGACGACGACGGCTATGTCTTCATTTCCGACCGCAAGCGCGACATGGTGATTTCGGGCGGCGTGAATATTTACCCGGCGGAGGTCGAGGCGGCGCTGCACGCCCTCCCCGGCGTCCATGATTGCGCCGTATTCGGTATTCCCGACGACGAATTCGGCGAGGCCTTGATGGCCGTGATCGAACCCCAGCCCGGCATCACCATCGATCCCGACACCGTTCGCGCGCAACTGAGAGCGACGCTGGCCGACTACAAGATACCTCGGCATATCACGCAGCAGGCGGACCTGCCGCGCGAGGATTCAGGGAAGATCTTCAAGCGCCGGCTGCGCGATCCGTATTGGGAGAAATCCAACCGTCGAATCTGAGCGCCTTCAGGCAGCGGTCGAAACGGCGGCTCAAGCCGCCACCTCGGCGCGGCCGTTATTGATGACGACGAGGTCGCGCTCCTTCACCTTGGCGCGGAACGAAACCACGCCACCGGCCTCTTTCCAGAGTTCCGTCACGATGGTTTCGCCCGGAAACACCGGCGCACTGAAGCGGACCTGCATCTTGCGTAATTTCGAAGGATCGTTGCCGCAGACCGCATCAAGCAGGGCGCGACAGACGACCCCGAAGGTGCAGAGCCCATGCAGGATCGGTTTTTCGAATCCGCCGCTGCGCGCCACCGCGGGGTCGGCATGCAGCGGATTATAATCGCCCGACAGGCGGTAGATAAGTGCGGCCTGCGGCAGCGTGGCGATACTGACGGTCTGGTCCGATGCACGGTCAGGCAACGGGTGCGGCGCCGGCAACGGACCCGACGGTCCGCCGAAGCCACCATCGCCACGCAGCATGGTGGTCGACGTCAGTCGGCAGAGCACGTCTCCGGAGGATTTGTCGATGACGTCCCGTTCCGAAACCAGCACGGCGCCCTTGTCCTTGCCCTTGTCGAACAGGCCGGTGACGCGCGATTTGCCGATCACCGTTGCCGCCGCGGGCAACGGTTTGAAGATTTCAAGGACCTGCTCGCCGTGCAGCACCTTCTTCCAGTCCGCGCCGGTTTTGGGGTCGCCGATCCAGAAGCCGGGATAGCCCAGCACCACGGCCATCGACGGCAACGCCCGCAACCGGCCTTCGTAAACAAACTGGAGCTGGCTCTCGTCGAGCGGATCCGCACCACAGCCCAGGCCGAGCGCGTAAAGCATGGTGTCGCGCGCGGTGTAGGTGTGTTCGATTTCGGCGATCGGCCATTGCCGCAGGGCTTCCGGATCGATTGGCATCGTGGGCGTTTCCTTTATAGTTGAGTACGCAAAATTGCCATGCGGGCCGCGTTGTGGCAATATGCGAAAATGATTTTCGCAATTTGATTACAAGCGACAGCCGAGCGACATTCTTGCAACAAGCTGGTATTCGGTCGATCGCGACGGTGGGCATCGCGGCGCGCATTCGCATCCAGACCGTATGCGCCAAACAAGAGGTTACTTGATGGACAACGACAAGGGGCGCGGGGCCGGTCCGGCGGGGCGTACCGCGGCCGGCAAGAAGAAGGCGGACAATTCGCGCAACTCCAAGCCGCTTGGTCGCGCCTCCATGACCACAGAGGAGCGGGCAAAGAAAAAGAGTGTGCGCCTGCTGCAGCAGCGCGCTTCGCGCAGGCCGCGCTCCCCGGATAAGGGCGAGGTTGCGGACGACGCAGGCGGCCGGCTGTTCGTCACCGCGCTCGCGCGAGGGCTCGAGGTTTTGAGCGCATTCAGGGCCGGCGACGGCGCGCTTGGCAATCTGGAGCTTGCCAAGCGGACGGAACTTCCAAAGCCGACCATCTCGCGCATCACCCATACCCTGACCCAGTTGGGCTACCTTTCCTACGACAGCCGGCTGGGCACCTATGAGCTCGGCGGGCGTACCCTGACGCTGAGCTATGCGGCGCTCGCCAACCTCGATATCCGGCGGGTGGCACGGCCGATCATGCAGAAGCTCGCGGACACGCATAATTTGCACATTGGGCTCGCTGTCCGCGACAAGCTGATGATGCTCAACGTCGAAACCTGCGAGGGACACGGCCTGGTGGGGTTGCGATTGGCGCCCGGCTCGCGGGTGCCGATGGCCATCACCTCGCTCGGCAAGGCCTATCTGGCGGCGATTTCCGAGGACGAGCGCAACGGCATCCTGGATGCGATCCGCCGGCAATACGGCGACGACTGGCCCCTGGTCAAACGGTCGATCGAAACCTCGATCCGCGACGTCGCGGAGCGTGGCTTTTGCGTTTCCATGGGCGAATGGCGCAAGGACATCAATGCAGTCGGAGCTGCGATCGTCCCGCCTGGCGGCGGAACCATCTATGCGCTCAGCTTCGGCGGCCCGGCCTATCTGGTCTCGCAGGACCAGCTCGAGCACGAATTCGGCCCGGCCCTTGCGGCGGCGGCGAACGCCATCAGCACGTCGCTCGGAAACCCGAAGACCTGAGAGTCATCGCACCACGGTTCAATTGACCTGCCGTGCATGCGCGTTCCAGAACGGAGCGCGCAGTTCGACCTTGTTGATCTTGTTGACGCTCGACAGCGGCAGCGCCTCGTCGCGGATATCCACGCTGCGCGGACATTTGTAGCCGGCGATCAGTCCGCGACAATGAGCGATGACATCCGCGCCGGTCAGCGCCGCCGCCGGCCGCCGCACCACCACTGCGTGGACGGCCTCGCCCCAGCGCGGATCGGGAATCCCGATCACGGCACATTGCAGCACGTCAGGATGTGAACAGATCGCATTCTCAACCTCGGTCGAATAGACGTTCTCCCCGCCCGATATGATCATGTCCTTGATCCGGTCGGCGATATAGAGGTAGCCATCCGGTTCGAAATATCCGGAGTCCCCGGTGTGCATCCAGCCGCCCCGCAGGGTTTCCGCGGTGAGTTCAGGCTTGTTCCAGTAACCCTGCATCACCATCGG
>JAIEPP010000046.1 GCA_019748335.1 Xanthobacteraceae bacterium | reverse complement strand
CTGACGTTCCCTCCGTTTGCCTGCTGGATCCGGACGGCGATCTGGTCCGCCATCTTCGCCGGACCGGGCGCGCCAAGTCGTTCGAAGCATGGCCATGCTATCACACCGAACTCGATGTCTTCTCCCTCGCCGAAAGGGATGTAGGCATCGTCGGACGGGCGGTCGGCGCTTCTTTCGCCGTTCTGGTGGCTGAAGAGCTTTTCGCCAGCGGTTGTCGCCTGCTGATCAGCTTGACGTCGTCCGGACAGATCGTCGCCTCCGGCTCTCCTCCATACTTCATCATCATCGACCGCGCGCTGCGCGACGAAGGCACAAGCTACCACTATGCTCCGCCATCGGAGTATGCGAGCGCATGTCCGCAGTTGCTCGCCGCAGCGGTCGAGGCCGTAAAGCGAGACGGCCCCAGAACCATCAGCGGTTCTACCTGGACCACGGACGCCCCTTTCCGCGAGACTAGCGAAGCCATTCAGGCCGCGGCCGACAAGGGGATTCTCGCGGTCGAAATGGAGGCCGCCGCTCTGTACGCATTCGCCACCGCGACGGGCTGCAAGGTCCTCTGCCTTGCTCATGTGACGAACACGATGGCCCAAAGCGGCGCAGACTTCGAAAAGGGCGAGGACGACGGCACGGTGGATGCGCTGGCGGTCCTGGGCAGCATCGTGGGTGCTTTGGCCGAAGGATAGGCGGACATGCGGGGCGCGCTTGCGCGCCTGACGATCTGCGTACTTCCCCCGCTGTGCAGCGCCATCGAGCCGCTTCGGGTGAGCTCCAACGCCACCGTAGGAGGCACCGGTTTGCAGAATCTCGGACCGGACAGCCCCGACACTCGGACAATGTCCAAGCCTCTGTACAAGGTCGCGGCGGGTCCACAGCGCCATCCCCCGGCGGTCAACTTGGTAATCCGCGCCGTCGGCAACTCTCGGCATCATCGTCCGTTTTGATTCGAGGGTCGTTGAGATCGTACCCGAAACCTTCGTAGGCGGCTTCAGCCATGACGAGCGCGGCGGTATTCAGCATGACCCGATCGCGAATGCGTTGCCGAAGCTTCGAATGCGTAGCCGAAGGTCAGCGCATGAACATGACCTAGACCACCATGGCCATGATGATCCATGATCGGCACCATGCCGACGATCGAGGCCACGACCGGCAAGGTGATCATCGCCGCCTTTGCCTATCGCTATGCTAGACATGCAGTGTACGATCTCTCCGTCTTCTATGCCTCGTTTTCTATCTGGATCGTGACGTAGTCGATTCCGGCACGAATCGCATTCCGTCCCACCGAAAGAAACGGTTCGACGTGCCATAGTTCACTTCGATGCCGGCGGCGCCGCCGCCGGTCATTTTGAGGTCGCGCGCCCGCACGCTGAAGACGAGTCGGTGGCGTCCGCGTGATTCCAGGTACACTTCGTGGAGACATCCGTGCAGGTTGCAGACGGCCGCGCGGTTCGCGCAGGCGAAATCCTCGAAGTGAAGCGAGACGAAACGCCGGCCTCTCACCGCCATCGAGACCGAGAAGTAGTGCCCGGCCGCCGCCGCGCTGCCGCACGCGCGTTCGCGCGCGAAAATCCCCCGTCGTATATCGGCCGGGAGCGCCTCGATATGCTCGGAAGCCCAGGGGTTCTCGGTGGCGAAGCTGCCGCGAGCGGTCGACTGCCCGCATGTGAGCAGCGAGCCAAAAAGCAGCAGCGCACCCATCAGCCGAATTCGTCGAGCCGGTCTCATGGAACGATCCCCCTTTTTTGCTTCGGCACGCCGTCGTCGGTTCGATCGAAGCGGACTCCGATGCGGCGTTCGGAGGCCCAGATGAGACGACAGGATCGCGAGATATCTTCCGAAGGGATGACCAGGACGAAATCGTGCGGGATGCCGAGCGGACTCTCGACTTCCAGCAGCGCGCCGGAGACCGTCAGGTTTCGGACGGTGCAATCGATGGCCGCCCCGCCGAAGGCAATCCTTCCGGCCTTCAGCACTCTCTTCCGCGGGGTGGACCTCTTCTCCGCCATAGCGACCGTCTCCACGAAGGGTCAATCGACTTTCTTCTCGGCCGCCTCTCCCTGTTTCACGATGTCCCCCGTCGTGAAGAGGATGCTCTGAAGCTCGGTCCGCCAGTTCTTGTTGCGGCGGAGGAGGAATTCGAGGTTCATCCCAAAGTGCTTGAATTCTTCCTTTTGTGCGTTCGCCATGATTGCTTTCGCTTCCTTGTCCTTTTCGAGCGACATTCGTTGTTCGTACCAGCCAATAGCCTCGGCCTCCTCTATGAGCGACGTGATCATCCGCGCGAATGTGCGCATTTCCTGCGAAAGTTCTTCCGGCGGTTCATGATATTGATCGAACCCCATTTTGATCTCCTTTTTTTGATAGAGTGAAGAGATGTTTTCCGTGAAAACGCGGTTGTCGCCCAGCGCAGACTCCAGGCTATCTGCACCGAAGCTAGTTATGCGATCCACCTGATGGTCCACGCCAATAGGATTTTTCCACCCGTCATTGCCCTTCCTGCCGCACGATGTTTTAGAACGTTTAGAGCAAATGCTTGCCTCGAGTGTTCTGACACCAGGCCGCAAGGCATCAGCATTCACCGCGAGCCGAATTCAGTGTCTTGGAATTTGCAGGCGCGGTTGACGATCGAAGAGTGAAGCGAATTATTTCCAGCAATCGACGGCCGTTCCAAATGAAGAGCACCGAAGCAAGCGCCAGATAGACCCAGGCTAAGCCCGACAGAGTGGCTATCGTGCGTATTTCGTCGTTCCTGAAGTAGTAGGCCAAGCTGACCTGAACCAAAAACAGCAGCGCGAGTGCGGTCGCAGACAGAAGACCGAAACGCAGCCGCATGAGCAGTGCGACGCCGAACAGGGATTGAGAGGCAGTGAGAAAAAACTCTTCAATTTGTCGCGCGTCCAACGGCAGTGCTGTCGCACCGCCGGCGCCGACGGTCATCGCCAGCGGTAGCATGCCGACCAGAAGCGTCCACTGGTTGATCTTGTCGCTGATCATGGTGATGAGTCCGCCCGCGGCGCGCCCCCTTAGAACAAACAGGACGGCGATAGATACGGCGGGTGCTTCGCTGGCGAGCGGCGCCAACCACTGGATGAGAAGGAATTCGTTGATGCCGAGGGCGCGGCCCGCTTCGATCATAGCTTCCGCGAAAGGCGCGGCGCTCCAGAGAATAATTCCGCAGGCGGCGAGCCCGAGGCCTGCCATAACTATCCACTGCGTCCGGAGCGGCAATTCATTGAGCGCCGCGGCTGGTCCAGGCTCGTCCTCTTCATCCGGATTCTCGCTTTTGCGAACGTTGCGGACGCGCCAGACATATCCTCCATAGATTGCCACCAACATCGTGAAATCGAAAAGGGTAATGCTTCCTTTGAATAAAATGACGAACGCGTAGAGGCTGGCGAGCAAAAGGAACGAGACTTCGATTGCGTTGTCGTTTGTCAGTTCGATGGCGCGATGCCGATCCTTGATCCAGTGCAGCAGCGCTAAAAGCGGCCATGCGACACCGACAAGCAGCCGATTCGCGCCGGTCATGTTGGCCGCAGCATAATGGACGTACGGCGACTCCGGGCCGGCCTGGCCGGCCTGAAAAGCGTAATACATATCCACCGCATATTCCGGAAGGACCGTTATCAAGGCGACAGCCGCAAGGATCAGGCCCTGTGCGATGTGCCGCTCGGCGGCTTCCGCACCCCACGACAAAAGAAATCCGGCCGCGAGGATCGCAACGCCGAAGATCGCAGTGTCAACGACCGGTCCGAGACGCCATCCCGCTGTTCGCAGAGCCAGGGCCGGTAGAGCGGCACACATTGCGATCCCAATGAGGACCAAAAAGCGCTTCATTGGCGTCCCGTTAAGATTAGTGCCGAGACTGCTGTCAGAATTCATGCCCGTTCCCTTCCCGCTTAGCTTCCTTCGGCCGCCAGCGCCGCGCATCGAGCCGACCGATCAAAGGCAGGAATTGCAATTCCAGGATCAGAATGACCAAGACGGTCACCAGTCCGGCAATGAGAAGTTCGCCAATCCCCGCAAGCATGCCAACCGCCGACGTTGCCCAAATGGCCGCTGCCGTGGTCAAGCCACGAACGTTGCCACCGTCCTTGAGGATCATCCCTCCGCCGAGAAAACCTACACCGGTGACGACGCCCGCCATTATCTTCTCCGCGGTCGCCGGAAAGTTCTCGACACCGACGGCCGTGAACGCGGC
>JAIEPP010000553.1 GCA_019748335.1 Xanthobacteraceae bacterium | reverse complement strand
GCCTTGATCGTCACGTCGGGCACGCGGTTGAGGCTGAGATTGTTGGCGCTGTTGAAGAAGCTGCCGCCGGGCCCGGTGAGGTTGACCAGCAGGTTCGGGTTCAGCACGCCTTGCGGGCCGGTCGCCGGCGTGCCGACGAACGGCACGTTGCCGCCGACGAACGAGGTCGCGGCATTTTCCGCCGACACCGCGAGCTTGAATTCCGGCCCAAAGTCCTTCCAGACACGGACACCGGGCTGGCGCGCGGCGATGAAGCCGGGCACGGATTCGAAATCGATCACGCCGGGCGCATCGACGGAGCGCGGATCGATGCCGGCCCGGCTCGGCGCGTTCAAGGACCAGGACTGACCGGCGAGGAAATGCAGGCCGAGATCGGTGCGATCGATTTCGAGACTGGCCTGCCGCATCCGCGGATTGAACGAATTGGTCGCGACCGAGTTCGCGGTCTGCGCCGCACCTTCGAAGTCGATTTCGCCGTAGCCCGCCAGATGCGTATCCGAACCGGCATCGGCCTCCGCCAGCAGCGAGAACCGGGTCTGTCGCGCCGAAAATCGAGTCTCCGGCGTGTTGAAGTTCTTGCTTTGCCGAAACGGGATGAAGGCATAGACCGAGCCGGTATCGGAGGCGAGGTTGCGGCTGCGGTAGATGCCGGCGAAATCGACCCAGCCGCCGAAGGTCAGCGTGACGCCCTTGTAGCAGACCTTGCCCGCCGGACACGGATCGAACGCCGACGGCGCCTTGGTGGCGATACCCGTTTGCGCCTGCTCGCGTCGCGCCTGGCTGTCGATGCGCTTTTCCAGTTGCTTCAACCTCGCCTGCAACGCTTGAATTTCCGATTGCGCGTCGTCGGCCGCGAAGGCCTGACCGGACCAGACAACGACACTGCCGAGCAGAATCCGCTTGAGTAGTTTCACCTGAACCTCCCACCAGAATGTTTCCTCTGAAGGAGAGAGCAGCGATCACGCTCCGATATTCGCGGGCACCGGATATTTTCGCTTCACGTTTCGCTCACGCTCATGTGCGGGAATTTTCCGGAACTGAAACCGATAGCGGCGCGTCGCTGCCGCCATCACAAACGAAACGAGCCCAGTCCGGTGAAGACTGGGCCCGCTTCAAATCGTGAAGTGCATTACTTGCTGGATTTGGCCTGGCGCACCGGATGGCGCATGACCGGTCGCGGCGCCATCGCCTGTGCCTGCGCGTCGGCGACGGGGCGCGACGAGCCGATACCGAGATCACCGTTGGGATGAACGAACGCGAACATTCCGGGCTCGTCGATCATGTGTTGCGCCGACGCCGTCGTGGCGATCAATGTCGAGAGAATAGCGGCCGCACCAAGCAACTTGAACGTAGTCATATCTGTTCTCCTCATTGTCGACCCGCGGTGATGTCAGCGGGTCTTCGGAGAGCAAGAGCTGGATTGGTGGCGCAACATTCCCGGCGCTGGCATCACGGTTCGGGGAGCGGGAGTTTACCGGGTCGGCTTGGTTAATGATTCGCAGGGTGGACAATCAAAACAGCGGCGGCAGTTGCGCCACTTTCACCGGGCCGAAAAACACTGCGCCGTCGACGAAGCGCAGCGGGAAGGCGCGGGCCTTCCTGCCGTCAAGCTCGGCCGCAGTACCGAGCGAATTGATTCCCGCTGCGACGCCGGCATTGGCATTCTGCTTGACGACCTTGCCGAGCCCCGGGATTGCCTTGTCGAGCGCGCCAAAGAGATTGTTGAGGTCCTGGCTCTTCACGCCCGGCGCCACCTTGTCCAGCGTCGCCTGCGGCACGCCCTCTTCCAGCATTTTTTCGATCCCCAGCGCCGGAATCACCTTCTCGATGCCGGCCACCGTCATCTGCAGTTCGCCATCGATCCGGCCATTGGCATTGAGGCCGAGCGTTCCCGCGGCGACCGCGATCATGTCGCCCTGCTGGATTCGCGAGCGCACGATCTCGACATGACCGCCGGCTGCCTGAATTTCACGAAAACGTTCCGGCCAGGGCTTTGGCGAAAAATCCTTCAGCCCGCTCAGCCTGGTCTGGACGTCGGCATCGAACGGAGCCGCCAACAGCGGATGCACTTCCTGGATAGCGCCGCCTGATATCTGCAGCACGGTCTCGATCACGGGATGGTCCTGCGCCGAGCCTTCGGCGAGGCGGCCGTGCAACTCGACATGGCCGGCTTTCGCCAGCGGCGTCAGCACCGGGCCATTGATGCGGTCGATCGCCGGATTGTCGAACACGATCGAGGCCCGTTGCGGGTTGTTCGGCAGGCCGGTGATGCTGCTGCGGCCGGTGGTCCAGTTCACCTTCATCGACGGCGGCTGGCCGCGATCGGCAACCGTCGCCGGCGCCTTGAAGTCGGCGATCAGCAGGTTCGGCTGGTAGATCTGTGCGATCACCATGATTTCGCCGAGCCTCGCGGTGAACGGTGCCCCCGCGCCCGCGGTCTGCGACACCAGCGTCACGCTGGCGTCTTCGCAGCTCACTTCGAGGCGGAACGGATAGCCGGCGACCGAGCGCTTGCCGCAATCATATTCACGGCCGGACCTGGCTTCCCGCGCCCGCCAGGCGTCGGCACGGACGCCGACCTCGGAGGCCGCATAGAACCAGAACGCGCTCCAGCCGATGGCGGCGATCACGAGCAGAGCGGGCAGGATGAACAGGCGCCAAAGCGGGCGACGTCGCGGAGCGGGGGTCATGTCAGGCATGCGGCGTCCTTTGGGCGGTGATTTTGTCAAATGTAAGCGCTTGGCGATCACAACAAAAGGCGTTGAAATCGCTTCGCATTGCCGCTTTGTTCTGGTAGCCCCTTTTTGTTTGACGCGTTTTCTTAACGCGAACCGGTGTCCACTTCGCTCGAAAACGCTTTGCCAGATGTCCGCAACTACCTTGCAAGATACTGAATTCCCGACAGGCGACCTCTGGGTGTTCGGCTATGGCTCGCTGATGTGGCGGCCCGGCTTCGAATTCCTCGAACGCGCGCCGGCACGTCTGATCGGTGAACACCGCGCGCTTTGCGTCTATTCCTTCGTGCATCGCGGCACACCGGAAAAGCCCGGCCTCGTGCTCGGCCTCGATCGCGGCGGCGCCTGCCGCGGCATTGCGTTCCGTGTTGCGGAAAAGCAGCGCGACGCGACCGTCGCCTATTTGCGCGAACGCGAGCAGGTGACGTCGGTTTACCGCGAAGTGAAACGCTCGGTGTGGCTGGAGAACGAGGCGCGGCAGCGCGTCAGCGCGCTGGCCTATGTGGTCGATCGCGGCCACGTGCAATATGCCGGACGGCTGACGCTGGCCGATCAGTTGCGTCACGTGCTGCAGGGCCACGGCCAGTCCGGCGTCAACCGCGACTACGTGCTCGCCACCGTGAAGGCGATCGAGGCCGAAGGCTTTCGCGACGCGCCATTGCACAAGCTCGCATTGATGCTGCACGGCGAACATGCGGTGCCGGTGCGGGACGGAGATGGCGGGCGGTAGACTTCTCCCTCGCCCCGCTCTTCGCGGGGAGAGAGGTAAGCAAGTCAATTCGCCTGCGCCGTGGCCGGTCGGCGCGACAGCGAGCCGCTCGGCTGTTCGGCAAGATCCGGCGCCAGATCGATGCCGACATCGGCCAGCCGCACGCGTAATTCGGCGGCGACATACTTTGCGTATTCCGACAGCAGCAGGCGGAAGGTCGCACCACTGGTCCACCATGGCTCGTCGCGCCATTTGTCGCCGACCACCGCGAACGGGATCAGCATGATATCCGGCATCGCATGCGACAATTCGACGATGGCGCGCGGCATATGGTAGTTCGACGTCACCACGATCAGCGACTTGAAGCCGCGCTCGCGGGCCCAGCGCCGGGTCTCGGCGGCGTTGCTGCGCGTATTGACGGCGGAGCGGTCGAGATCGACGCAGCAGCCGAGCAGCGACTGGTTGTCCGGCAGCGAGCGGGAGATATCGCTGGCGGCATTGGTCGGGTGAACCCCGGAGATCAGGAGACGCTTGCCGTAGCCGCCGGCCAGCAATTCCATCGCGTCCGACACCCGCGACGAACCACCGGTCAGAACCACGATGCCGTCGGCATTGCGGGCGGGCTGGGTTTCGACGCCGCGGAGCTGTGAGAGAAAAGCGATGAAGCCTACCGCCGCACCGACAAAGGCGATCGACACGGTCGCGACCACAGTCGCGCGCAGCCAGCCTCGCGGCTGCGCG
>JAIEPP010000502.1 GCA_019748335.1 Xanthobacteraceae bacterium | reverse complement strand
GCCGCGCGCTGGCGCTGACCGGCTCCGGCGACCTGATCTGGGACTGGGACGTTTCCGCCGACAAGGTGTTCACCAGCCCGGAAACCGAAAGCCTGCTCGGGCTGAAGCGCGGCACGCTGGAAGGCCCGGCGGCAAAATGGCTCGAAGTGCTGCACCCGCTCGATCAGGACCGCTTCCGCGCCGCGCTCGACAGCGTGCTCGACCAGCGCCGCGGCCGGCTGGTGCAGGATTTCCGCCTGCGTACGCCCGATGGCCATTTCATGTGGTTCGCGCTGAAGGCCCGCCCGGTGGTCGGCTCCGACGGCGAAGTCTCGCGCGTCGTCGGCACGCTCACCGACGTCACCGAGATCAAGAATGCCGAGGAGCGCATGCTGCACGACAGCGTGCACGACAACCTCACCGGCCTGCCGAACCGCCGGTTGTTCATGGACCGCCTTGGCGCGGTGGCCAATTTCGCCAAGAGCATGCCAACGCTGCGGCCGACGCTGATGGTGATCGACCTCGATCGTTTCAAGCAGGTCAACGATTCCGTCGGCATCGCGGTCGGCGACTCGATCCTGCTGACGCTGGCGCGGCGGCTGACCCGCATTCTGAAACCGCAGGACACGCTGGCCCGGCTCTCCGGCGACCAGTTCGGCCTGATCCTGATGTCGGAGCAGGACCCGGCGCGCATCACCGCCTTTGCCGAAACCATCCGCAAGACCATCCGCGCGCCGATCGCCTTCAACGACCGCGAGATTTTCCTCACCGCGTCGATCGGTCTCGCGCTCTCGGATCCGCAGACCCAACTGTCCGAGGAGATCATCAAGGACGCCGAGCTTGCGATGTATCATTCCAAGCGCATCGGCGGCGACCGCATCGACGTCTACAAGCCCGCGATGCGTGCCCGCAAGACCGATCGCCTGACGCTGGAAAGCGAATTGCGCCGCGCCATCGAGCGCCAGGAAATCACCATCCTGTACCAGCCGATCGTGCGGCTGGAAGATCGCTCGATCGCGGGCTTCGAGGCCTTGGCGCGCTGGGATCATCCCAAGCTCGGCCGGATGTCGCCGTCGGAATTCATTTCCATCGCCGAGGAAATCGGCCTGATCGTCGATCTCGGCATGTTCGTGATGGACCAGACCGCCCGGCAGCTCGCGATCTGGCAGCGCGCGATGCGTTCGCGCGAGCCGATCTTTGCCTCCGTCAACGTCTCCTCGCGGCAGTTGCTGCGTCATGACCTGATCCACGATATCCGCACCGTGCTGTCGCGTTCCTCGGTGGCGCGCGGTACGCTGAAACTGGAACTGACGGAATCGCTCGTGATGGAGAACCCGGAGCACGCAGCACAGATGCTGACGCGGATCCGCGAACTCGGCACCGGGCTGTCGCTGGACGATTTCGGCACCGGCCATTCCTCGCTGGCCTATCTGCAGCGCTTCCCGTTCGACACCATCAAGATCGACCAGTCGTTCGTGCGCACCACCAGCCGCGGCACCCGCCCGGTGATCCTGAAATCGATCATCGCGCTGGCCCACGACCTCGGCATGGACGTGGTCGCCGAGGGCGCCGAAACCGACTCGGACGCGGTCGAGCTCTATCAATTGGGCTGCGAATACGCGCAGGGCTTCGCCTTCGGCGAGCCGATGGACGCCGACGCCGCAATGCGGCTGTTGACCGAAGAGCGGCTGGAAGCGGCGAGCTGAGACGTCGCGAAGTCGAAGCCAATCTCTCCGTCGTCTCGCGAACGCCGGGACCCATGCCCCGCAGCCTATTCACGTCATTGCGAGCGAAGCGAAGCAATCCATCTCTCGGCGTAACGGATAGCTGGATTGCCCCGTCGCTTCGCTCCCCGCAATGACGGAAGAAAGAGCGGAGCCTTCCTCATCTGTCATACCCCGCGTAGTGTTTAGACCGGGGACATGGCAGACACCTGTGGCTATTGGTCCCCGCCTTCGCGAGCGCGACGCTGCGGCGGCATCTTCTTGAACTTCACACTTTTCCCGTCCGCCTGCCTGGTCGCGATGTACCCGCCTGCGAGGCAGGCCTCGCGCTGCGGCATCTTTTCCTGCGGGCTGCGCTCGGTCTCCCACCACGAGGCGCGGTGCGCCGCGCGCGGCAGCGCCGCGTCGATGATCTCCTCGATCTGCTCGAAGGTCAGCACGAATTCGGGAAGCTTCTGTTTCTGTAGATAGTCCCGCAGCAGGTCGTAGTCGTTCACCTTGGTCCCCGATAGCATTTTGCGTAAGGCCGTCGATCCCGGCAACTAATCGTTAACTCATTATCATATCGCTGTCGCCGTTTAAGGCGGCAACAATGTATCGGATGCATACAGGCTGGGGCTGGAGCGGACGATGCTATTCGGACGGCGCAAGGACGTGGCCAAACGGCGGTGGCGGCTATCGGCAAAATTGCTGATCGCGTCGTCGGTCGCCACCGTGATCGGCTTTTCCGCGATCTGCGCCAACGTCATGCTCGACATGCGACACGGCGAAGAGGAACTGGCGCGCCAGACCCTGGAAAACCTCGCCTCCAGCATCGACTCCGAGATCAGCCGCAACGTCGAACTCTACGACCTGTCGCTGCGGGCCGTCGCCAGCAGCATGCAGTTGCCGGAAATCAAGCAGGTCAGCGCGCCGATCCGGCACCTGATCCTGTTCGACCATGCCGCGACCGCCAAGCATTTCGGCGCCATCCAGGTGTTCGATGCCGAGGGCCGGCTGATCGTCGATGCCTCGACGCTGGATCCGGTCCCTGAAAATCGCGCGGATGAAGACTACTTCAAGGTCCACCGTGAAGGCGCCGACACCGGCCTGTTTCTCAGCCGCCCGATGCTGCATCGTGGCGCCTACGCCATCGTGCTCAGCCGCCGCATCACCGGCGCCGACGGCAGTTTTCTCGGTGTGGTCGCAGGATCGATCCGCTTCAGCTATTTTCACGACCTGTTCGGCCGCCTGCGCCTTGGTCCGGATGACATCATCACGGTCTATCGCCGCGACGGCACCGTGATCATGCGAACGCCGTTCGACCTCGATGTGATCGGCCACAATCTCAGCCATTTACCCGGACTGGACCGGGTGCTGAACGAAACCAGCGGATCCTATTCCAGGCCCAGCGTGGTCGACGGCATGATGCGGCTGTTCGTGTGGCGCAACAGCGGTTCGCCCCTGATCGTTCAGGTCGGCAAACCATGGGCCAGCATCCTCAGTCTGTGGCGCACCGAAGCGACACGGATCGCCGGCATCATGACGGCGCTGATCGTGTTCGTGCTCGGGGTGACGCTGTTTCTCGCCCGCGAGATCGGCCGCCGCGCAAGTGCCGAAGAGCGACTGGAAGAACTTGCGACCACCGATGCGCTGACGGGCTTGAAGAACCGCCGCAAGTTCGATTCCGAGATCGACACCGAATGGCGGCGCGCAGCGCGCAACGGGACGCCGGTCGCGCTGCTGATGATCGACGCCGACCATTTCAAATCCTACAACGATACCTACGGCCATCAGGCCGGCGACCAGGTGCTGGTCGGCATCGCCATCTGCATTTCGGACTCGGTGCGGCGGGCGGGCGACTGCGCGGCGCGGTACGGCGGCGAGGAGTTCGCGGTGCTGTTGCCCGGCCTTTCCAGCGTGGAAGCCTTCAGGGTGGCCGAAGCGATCCGGCTGAAGGTTGAACTCTGGTCGGAAGATCCCAGGGTCTCGACCGTCAGCGTCGGCGTCGCCAGCATGGTTCCAGCCGCGTCGCTGGACTGGTCCGATCTGGTTGAAGCGGCCGACAAAGCGCTCTACGCGGCCAAACGCAACGGCCGCAACCAGTCGGTGCTCGCAAGCCTGCCGCAGCTGGCGTCGGTGGCTTAAACTCCCGCCGTCATTCCACCCGTCATTGCGAGCCAACGGATCGCAATGACGGAGGAAAGAGCGCCGCTGCCCAGGCTTGTCATCCCCCGCGAATGCGGGGGATCCAGTACGCCGCGCCGCTTCGGTCAATCGCTAACGCCGCGGAATACTGGCTTTCGCGGATGATGACAGCGGAAGGCGACCGCCCGCCCTCGCCGCTATTTCTCCAGATACTTCTTCATCTCCGCGCGCAAACCGTCGCGCAGGTCCGCGCGGGCCATGCCGTAGGCGATGTTGGCGCGCAGGAAGCCGGGCTTGGAGCCGCACTCGTGTCGCTCGCCTTCGAATTCGACGCCGTAGA
>JAIEPP010000513.1 GCA_019748335.1 Xanthobacteraceae bacterium | reverse complement strand
GCCGGGCGCGGCTTCCGCACCGGCGGGTTCGGCGGCACCGGCGTCGATGCGCTGGCGAAGGGTGCGGGGCTGACGTCGGGCGCGTTCTACGCGCATTTCGATTCCAAGGCCGAGGCCTTCAAGGTCGTGGTCTCGGACGGGATCGCGACGTTGCGCAACGGCATCGCCGCGTTCCAGCAACAACACGGCCGCGGCTGGCGCGATCCGTTCGTCGACTTCTATCTCGGCGAACGGATGGAGGTCGGCCTCGACGAAGCCTGCGGCCTGCCGAGCTTCTCGCCTGACGTCGCGCGCGCCGACGATGCGACGCGCGCGGTTTACGACGCCGAGCTGACGCGTCTGGTCGAGGTGCTGATGGCGGGATTTCGCGGCGCGCATGCCAGCGAGCGGGCGTGGTCGTTCCTCGCGGTGCTGTCGGGTGCGGCGGCGATGGCGCGCGCCGTGAAGGATGAGAAGATCAGGCGCGAGATCCTCGCCGCGGCGCGTAGTGCGGCCAAGGCGGTCTGATTACCGGAAAATATGCAGCGCTGCGTATTGCAGCAGCATGATGGTCTTGGCGTCGGCGATGCGGCCGTCGGCGATCATCGCCAGCGCTTCGTCGATTGGCAGTTCCAGCACCTCGATGTCCTCGCCTTCGCTGGCCAGGCCACCACCTGCACTGACGCGCATCGCGGGCTCGTATTCGGCGACAAAGAAGTGCAGCTTCTCGGTGACCGCGCCCGGGCTCATGAAGGCTTCGAACACCTTGCTGACGGCGCCGAGCCGGTAACCGGTCTCTTCCTCCGCCTCGGCACGAATTCGCGTCTCCGGCGAGGCGTCGTCGAGCAGGCCGGCGGCGGCCTCGATCATCAGATCGTCGTAACCGTTGACATAGGCCGGATAGCGAAACTGCCGCACCAGCACCACGGTGCGCTGCGCCAGATTGTACGGCAGCAGCGTCGCGCCGTTGCCGCGGTCATAGGTCTCGCGATGTTGGGTCTGCCACTCGCCGTTTCCGCGGCGGTATTCGAACGTGGTCGTCTTCAGCAGGTAATGATTGTCGGAGAGGACGCGAACGGCCTTGACGCGGATGCGATCGGAGACGGTCATGTCGTTCCAGTCTGTCTTGCCTGTTTGTCTCGCGTTACGGCGTCGGCGCGCGGCCGTCGAGCCATTTGGCAAAGGTCACGGTCTCCTGGTTGTAGTAACCGATCGACTTGTAAAACGCGTGAACCTGCGCGTTGTCCTTGCGCACCATCAGTTGCAGCTTGAGGATACCGCGCTCGCGCAGCCACGCTTCCGCGGCGCTCATGATCGCACGTCCAAAATTCAGGTAACGCCGATCCGGATCGACGGTGACGTAGTAGACCCAGCCGCGATGCCCGTCATGGCCGACCATCACCGATGCCGCGAGGACGCCGTCGCATTTGCCGACCAGAACCGTGGAATTGTCGCCGCGGCGTGCGAGCGCAATATCGGCGGCAGGATCGTTCCACGGGCGCGTCGATCCGCAACGCTGCCAGAGCGCGATGACCTCGGCGATGTCCTGGTCTTCAATCGGCGTGATGCTCAGCGTGCGCGGACTGCTCACAAGACCTTCCCGGGATTCATGATGCCGTGCGGGTCCAGCATCGCCTTGATGCCGCGCATCAGTTCGATTGCGACCTTGTCCTTGACATCAGGCAGTTCGTCGCGCTTGAGCACGCCGATGCCGTGCTCGGCGGAGATCGATCCGCCCATCCGCAGCACGATCGCGAACACCACCGCATTGACCTCGTGCCAGCGCGCCAGGAAATCCTCGGACTTGCCGCCGACCGGCTGGGAGACGTTGTAGTGGATGTTGCCGTCGCCGAGATGGCCGAACGGCACCGGCCGCGAGCCCGGGATCAGTCTGACCACGGCGGCGTTGGCCTCTTCGATGAAATCCGGAACCGCTGCGACCGGCACCGAGATATCGTGCTTGATCGAGCCGCCTTCCGGCTTCTGCGCCGCCGACATCTCGTCGCGCAGCTTCCAGAAGCCCGCGCGCTGGGAAAGATTGGCCGCGATCACGGCGTCGTCGACGATGCCGTCTTCCATGCCCTTGGCGAGGATCGCCTCAAGCGCAGGCCGCGCGTCGTCGCGCGAGGACGACAATTCCATCAGCACGTACCAGGGATGCTTGCTGGTCAGGGGATCGCGGATATCGATGCCGTGACGAATGCTGAAATCGACGGCGATGTCGGCCAGCAGTTCGAAACTGGTGAGGCTGCCCGCCGCCTCGTTCTGCGAGATCGACAGCAGCTTCAGCGCCTGTGCCGGGGACTGGAGGCCGACATAGGCGGTCTCGACCGCGCGCGGCTTCGGAAACAGTTTCAGGGTCGCCGCGGTGATGAATCCGAGCGTGCCCTCGGCGCCGATAAAAAGATTGCGCAGGTCGTAGCCAGTATTGTCCTTCTTCAGCTTCGACAGGCCGTTGAGGATTCGGCCATCGGCCAGCACGACTTCGAGCCCGAGCGCCATCTCGCGCGCCACGCCATAGGCCAATGCGGCGGTGCCGCCGGCATTGGTGGAAAGGTTGCCGCCGATGGTGCAACTGCCCTCGGCGCCGAGCGACAGCGGGAACAGCCGGTCGACATCGCGGGCCGCATTCTGCGCGATCTGCAGTACCACGCCGGCCTCGCAGGTCATGGTGTTCGAGGCCGGGTCGATCTCGCGGATCTTGTCGAGCCGCCGCATCGAAACCACGACCTCGCCATTGTGCGGCGTCTGTCCGCCGACCAGACCGGTGTTGCCGCCCTGCGGCACCAGCGCGATTCTGTGTTCGGTCGCGAGCTTGCAGATCGCTGCGACTTCGGCGGTCGAGCCCGGGCGGAGCACCAGCGGCGAGCGGCCGTGAAACAGGTCGCGTTCCTCGGTGACATAGGGGGCGATATCGGCGGTGTCGGTCACCGCATATTTGTCACCGACGATTCCGCGAAACTTCGCGATCAGTTCGGGCGGCAGCGGCGGCACGGCGGCTGGAGCGATATTCATCATCGTCTCTTTCATGGCCGCCTTGCGGCGGAGTTATTCCCGTCCAACGGCCGCGCGGCGCAACCGGTCGTTGATGGCTTCACCGAGCCCTTCGTCCGGGATCGGCATGACCGCGATGGTGCGCGCGCCCCCGGCGTCGAGCGCACGAAGATGACCGAACAGGTTGGCGGCGGCCTCAGCGAGATCGCCGCGTGCAGACAGATTCATCACTGCGGACGCGGCGTCAATTCCCGAAATTGCTCCGAGGCCGAACGCGAGCAATGCCTCGCCGGGCTCGATCCTGCCAGCGTGAAGCCGGACCCGTGCGCGCGGCGCGTAATGCGAGGCCAGCATGCCCGGCGCCAGTGGCTGACTGCTGTCGCTGTCGGCTTCGAGGGGCGGTTGCAGCAGCTGATGGCCGAGCACGCGTTCGATGTCCTCTCGCGGCAGGCCACCGGGGCGCAACAACATCGGCGTGTCAAAACAGCCGACAATGGTCGACTCGACGCCGACCGTGACCGCGCCGCCGTCGACGATCAGGTCGATCCGCCCCGAAAGGTCGCTATCGACGTGGGCGGCCGTGGTCGGCGAAACGTGACCGGACAGGTTGGCGGACGGCGCGACGACCGGGCGGCCGAAGAGCCGCAAAATGTCGCGGGCGACGGGGTGGGCCGGGATCCGGATCGCGACGGTGTCGAGGCCGGCGGTGGCGAGATCGGCGACCGCGCAGCCGTCGGCCTTGGGCAAAACCAGCGTCAGCGGACCCGGCCAGAACGCCTCCGCCAGCGCCAGCGCCGGGCTGTCAAAGCGTGCGATCTGCCGCGCGGCGGCGATATCCCCGACATGGGCGATCAGCGGGTTGAAGGCTGGCCGGCCCTTGGCCTGGTAGAGCCGGGCGATCGCGGCCGGGTTGGTGGCATCGGCGCCGAGGCCGTAAACGGTCTCGGTCGGGAACGCGACCAGCCCCCCATCGGCCAGGGAACGCGCCGCCGCGGCTACGGCAGCCTCGCTGGCGGGCAAAATCAGGGTCTTCAGGCCAACATTCACTGTGATTTATTTCCTCAAATCGCCGCCTTGCGGTGGCCGAAACCCAAGGCTATAAGCCGCGTTCTTAGTCGGAGTGTGGCTCAGCCCGGTAGAGCACTGCGTTCGGGACGCAGGGGTCGCAGGTTCAAATCCTGCCACTCCGAC
>JAIEPP010000315.1 GCA_019748335.1 Xanthobacteraceae bacterium | reverse complement strand
CGGCACGCCCGATTTGGTGCCGAACCCCCGAATGGTTTCCACCAGCGCATCCTGATCGCCGGCTTTGCGGGGATCGTTCGCCTCGCCATTGTCGCGCCGGATCCCACCTGCGAAGTTGATGGCGGCGGCCAGCCCCGCGGGCATATCGGATGCCAGCGCAACGGTGGCGAAGCCGCCGGTGGAGACGCCAACGGCAATCATTCCCTGCGTGGTGACGTCGCTGCGGCGCTTCATCGCCGCGACCGCGGCGCGCAGATCATCGACATCCGCCTTCGCGGTGCGCAGAAAGCTCGCGATCTCGCAGCAGCTTTTTCCTTCCGCATAGTCGCCGCCGGAATCGCCATAGCCGCGCCGCATCACGACAACAGCGGCAAAGCCCCGGCGCGCAAATTCAATGGCCTGCCGGTAATATCGGTAGGGGCTCAGGCTCTGCCGAAGCTCGGCCTTGGCGTTGGTGCCGTGGCTGATCAATGCGAGAGGATAGGGCCTCGTGCCGGCTGGACGGATCAGCAGCGCCTCGAGCCCGCGCGGACCTGCGGCGGCAAGGGGAATCCGCAAATCCTCGCGGTAAAAATCATCGGCGGCGGCAGGCCGAAGCGCGGCGCCGACGATCAGGCAAAGGACCATGATCGCCAGCCGCACCGCACGCTTCATGTCAGGTTTTCTCCGTGCGGGTTCACGCCCAGCCTGATCCAGGGCTGGAAACTTTTCAGGATCTCCGGCGTCAGCGCCGTCGGCTTGCGTGTCGCCTCGTCGAGCAGCACCGAAACCGACCGCGCCGAGGCAATGCATTTGCCTTCGGAGAACACCACCTGATCGAAGGTCACGGAGGTGCGGCCGAACTTGACGACGCCGAGGCCCATGTCGATGGTGCCGGGCCAGCGCAACTCGGCACGAAAGTGCATGTCGAGCCGGACCATGATCCAGGTGACGCCCTCGGGCATCAGCCCGTAGCTGCGGTCCTTCATCAGCGTGACGCGGCCGGTCTCGAAATAGGTCGCATAAACCGCGTTGTTGACGTGCTGGTTGGGGTCGAGGTCGGCAAAGCGCACATTGTCCGACAACCGATAGGGAAAATCCTCCAGGCGCGGGGTCGCGTCGGGGCGCAAGGGGACGTTGACCGGGGCGTTCACCGGGGCATTCACGGGCGATCTCCGAATGTTTCGTGCCGTTACAGCTTAGTTGTCGAGTGTCGGCAAGGGGTTGCCGCCGCCATGGACGCCATATTATGGCTTTCCTGATGGCGCCGTGTTGGCTAGACAGGCGCAACCTTCCCGCCCAGTTCAACCGAAAAGAAGCTGACATGAGCGAAGCGATCAAAACCGATGTGCTGATTATTGGCGCGGGCCCGTGCGGACTGTTCGCCGTCTTCGAACTTGGCCTACTGGACATGAAGGCGCATCTGGTCGACATCCTCGACAAGATTGGCGGCCAGTGCGCCGAGCTCTATCCGGAAAAACCGATCTACGACATTCCCGGCATTCCCATGGTCACCGGCCATGGCCTGACCGAAGCGCTGCTGGAACAGATCAAGCCGTTCGGCCCGACCTTCCATCTCAACGAGATGGTGGAGACGATCGAGAAGATCGGCGATCCCGGGTTCCGCGTCACCACCGATGCCGGCCAGGTGTTCGAGTGCAAGGTGGTGGTAATTTCCGCCGGCGGCGGCTCGTTCCAGCCGAAGCGCCCGCCGGTGCCGGGCATCGAGGCCTATGAAGGCACCTCGGTGTTCTACGCCGTGCGCAAGATGGAGCAGTTCCGCGACAAGAACATCCTGATCGTCGGCGGCGGCGATTCCGCGCTCGACTGGACGCTCAACCTGCATCCGATTGCCAAGCGCGTGACGCTGCTGCACCGGCGCGACGATTTCCGCGCAGCCCCCCACAGCGTCGACCAGATGCGCGCGCTGGTGGCTTCCGGAAAAATGGATCTGAAAATCGGCCAGGTCACCTCGCTCGAAGGCGAGGGCGGCAAGCTCTCCGGCGCCGTGATGAAGGACAACGCCAACGCGGTCTCCAAAATCGAATGCGATACCATGCTGCCGTTCTTCGGCCTGACCATGAAGCTCGGCCCGGTCGCCAACTGGGGCGTTGCACTGGAGAACAATCTGGTGCCGGTCGAGACCGCGTCGTTCGAGACCAACATCCCCGGCATTTTCGCGATCGGCGATATCAACACCTATCCCGGCAAGTTGAAGTTGATCCTTTCCGGATTCCACGAAGGCGCGCTGATGTCGCAGAAGGCGCACCGCTACGTCTATCCGGACAAGCGGCTGGTGTTCCAGTACACGACCTCGTCGTCGAGCCTGCAGAAGAAACTCGGGGTCAACTGATTCCAACCGAATTATGACCGGCGGCTTGCCCCGGGGCCGGTGATCGGCCGCACCGGCACTGGAACCGTCCGCTAAATGGCCTTAGTCTGCGGCCATTCATTTGGTGAATTATTCAGGTGGCCATGATGCGAAATGCACTGCGAAATGTATTTGCCGGACTTCGACCGATACTGCCGCTCGTGATGGCGTTCGCCTTTGTCTCCGCGGCGGCCGCGCAGGAGCCGTCAGCGGCGGGGCTGTGGCAGAAGCTCGAGAACAACAAGCCGGTGGCCTGGTTTCTCGTCGTCGACCACAGCGGTATCTTCGAGGGCGTGATCGCAAAGACCTTTCCGCTGCCCGGCGAAGACCCGAACAAGATCGATATCTGCGAAAAATGCACCGACGACCGCAAGAACGCACCGGTGCTCGGCATCTCCTTCATCCGTGACATGAAGCGCGAGGGATTGAAATACGAGAACGGCAACGTGCTCGATCCGCGCGACGGCAAGATCTACAAGGCCAAGATGAGCGTCAGCCCCGACGGTCAGAAGTTGATCATGCGCGGCTTCCTCGGGATATCGCTGTTCGGCAAGGACGAGACCTGGGAGCGCCTGCCGGATACCAACATGGCGCAGGTCGATCCCGCGATCATCGCGAAATATCTGCCGGCGCAGGCGGCCGCGGTGAAGCCTGTTGCTCCGGCGCCGAAAATCGCTCCCGCGCCGGCGCCGAAGAAGGGTCCGGCGGTACCGCCGGCGAAGTAGTCTCGCGCTGCAGGCATAAAATCGTACGCTTCCACTCGGTCATTGCTGTGCATGTTCATTTATTCGCTGATTGAATCATGCTCGGAAGTGAAATCTTGCGGCGACATCTGCGACAAATCAACCGATAGGCCCTGGTCCGCTCCTCCCATGGAAGCGGACATGCGGAAGTGACAGCGGCAGGTCCGAAAAGTGCCAATCACCGCTTCGTCCGGTTCATTGACGAAACTATTGTGCATCCCAGAACGTTTACGCTTCAGTGATGAGACTCCACACGGCTTTCATCAATTATCGCTCCGTACGGCCGAATTGAGTGGTAGGCTTTCGTCAATGCCCGTTGGCGGGCAGAAGACGGCAATTTTCAATCAGAAATTCAGGGAGGAAAATACCATGCAAAAGTTCTCCATGCTGTCTATTTTGGTCGTTACTCTTTCCACACCTGCGCTTGCCGCTGATGCAGATATCAAGCAGCAAGTGGAGCAGATCGGCTCCGCATACGCCGAGAGCTTCAACAAGCAGGATGCGGCTGGTATCGCTGCGACGTTCGCGACTGGCGGCATCCACATCAATGCGGCAGGGGCACGAACGGATATCGCGCAACTCTACGAGGGCACGTTCAAGGCGGGATTCAATCACGAAGAGATTACGGTCGATCAGGTCTGGCCCTTGGGATCCGACACTGCGCTTGCGATGGGCCAATACCGGATCACCGGCAAGAACCAGAGCGGAGCTCCCATCGAAATCGCGGGCATCTGGACCGCAACGGATGTCCGCGAAGGCGGGAAATGGAAAATCCGGATGCTGTCGGCAATTCCGAAGCCGCCGCAGCCAGCAAAATAAACCAATCTTGGATGCACGTTGTGCACACGATGATCCGACCGGAGCCAAGGTTCCGGTCGCGGTGTTGGTGACCGGTCGGTCAAGATATGTTTGGTCGTCGCCAACTTCCGAGATGGGTCAAAAGCTGACCTGATGGCTCCAAAGCGCGACTTCCGTTATTCGCCGGCGGTCTCAACCGATCGACGCAACACTTTATCTTAGAGGAAAAGATGGAGTGTGGGATGGAGCGGAGATTTC
>JAIEPP010000101.1 GCA_019748335.1 Xanthobacteraceae bacterium | reverse complement strand
ACCGCGGGTGAACTCGCCTACATCCTGACCAACAGCCAGTCGCGCATTCTCATCACCTCGAAAGCCAAACTCGATATCGCCCGCGAAGCCTTGAAGGAATGCCCGAAGGTCGAACTCTGTATTGTTGCGGACGGAGAAGGCGAGAGCGAGCGCATCGTCGGCCTGCAAGCGGCGACCGCGGGCCTGCCGAAGACGCCCATCGCGGACGAGACCGTCGGCACCGCGATGCTGTATTCGTCGGGCACGACCGGACGACCGAAGGGGATTTTACGCCCTTTGCCGGAGCAACCGGCGTCGCAGCAATTGCCGCTGTTCGATTTCCTGCAGAAAATCTGGCACTATCGCGAAGGCATGATCTACCTGTCGCCGGCGCCGCTCTATCATTCGGCGCCGCAGGCTGCCGTCAATCTGACGATCCGCAACGGCGGCACCGCCGTCATCATGGAGAGCTTCGATCCCGAGCGCTATCTGGCGCTGGTCGAGCAATGGGGCATCACCCACACCCAACTGGTGCCGACGATGTTCTCGCGGATGCTGAAGCTGCCGGTCGAGGTCCGCAAGCGCTACGACCTGTCCACGCTCGAAATCGCGGTGCATGCCGCGGCACCCTGCCCCGCCGCCGTCAAGGACGAGATGATCAAATGGTGGGGGCCGATCATCCATGAGTATTACGGCGCCACCGAAGGGCTGGGCTTCACGGCCTGCGACAGCGAGCAATGGCTCGCCCACCGCGGCACCGTCGGCCGGGTGCTGCTCGGCGACCTCCATATTCTCGACGAGAACATGCAGCCGAGCCCGAAGGGAACGCCTGGTACGGTGTGGTTCAAGACCGCGACGCCGTTCGAATATTTCGGCGATCCGGCCAAGACCCAGGAGTCCCGCTCGCCCGACGGCAGCATGAGCACGGTCGGCGACGTCGGCTATGTCGACGACGACGGCTATCTGTACCTGACCGATCGCGCCACCTTCATGATCATCTCCGGCGGCGTCAACATCTACCCGCAGGAATGCGAGAACCTCCTGATTACCCATCCCAAGATCGCCGACGCCGCGGTGTTCGGCGTGCCCAATCCCGACCTTGGAGAAGAAGTGAAGGCGGTGGTGCAGGTGATGCCGGGGGTTTCACCGGATCGGGAGCTGGCCGACGAGCTGATCGCGTTCTGTGGCCAGTCGCTGTCGCGCCAGAAAGTGCCGCGCTCGATCGACTTCGAGGCCGAACTGCCGCGGCTGCCGACCGGCAAACTCTACAAGCGGCTGCTGCGCGACCGCTACTGGGGCAACAAGACCTCGCGGATCGTGTGACGGGACGAACGCGCCCGTGAGACAGGTGAGGCGTATTGGCACGAGCCGTTGCCACCAGTGCCGGGCCGAAACGCGGGCAACGCACCAATTCTCCGCAAATCGCGCCAATAGTGAGCCCACAAGTTCCGCCACGCGAACATCGCATAGTCCGAATTACCAATCCGCACATCGGCTTGGTTGGTTGCTAGGGCGCTCCGCCGTGGTATCCTCGACACCAATCGGCCAGTTGAGACCGAAGATCGAGGAGGGGACCATGCGGAGCGTTCGCGCGCTTGCCGCCGCGGCATTGTTGTTGCTGCCGGCTTATCATGTAGCGTCGGCAGCGGAGCCAAAACAGGGCGGCATCCTCAGGATCTATCACCGCGACAGCCCGGGCAGCGCCTCGATCCATGAAGGCGCGACCTATTCGATCAACATCCCCTTCATGCCTGTCTTCAACAACCTCGTCATCTTCGATCAGCACGTTGCACAGAACAGCGCGGCTACGCTGCGGCCGGAACTCGCGGAGAGCTGGGCCTGGAGCGGCGACAACAAGACCCTGACGTTCAAGCTGCGCAAGGACGTCAAATGGCACGATGGCAAGCCATTCACCTCGGCCGACGTCAAATGCACCTTCGATATGCTGATGGGAAAATCGCAGCAGAAGTTCCGGCAGAATCCACGCAAGTCCTGGTATGACGAAGTCAACGAGGTCACCACGAATGGCGATTACGAGGCCTCGTTCAATCTGAAGCGACCGCAGCCGGCGCTGCTGTCGCTGCTGGCCTCCGGCTACACGCCGGTCTATCCCTGCCACGTCTCGCCCGGCGACATGCGCACCCATCCGATCGGCACCGGTCCGTTCAAGTTCGTCGAGTTCAAGGCCAACGAGTCGATCAAGCTCGTGAAGAACCCGGACTACTGGAAGAAGGGCCTGCCCTACCTCGACGGTATCGAATTCAACATCATCACCAACCGCTCGACCGCGATCCTCGCCTTCGTCGCCGGCAAGTTCGACATGACGTTCCCGACGCATATCACGATCCCGCTGCTCAAGGACATGAAATCCCAGGCGCCAAACGCGATCTGCGTGATCGAGCCCACCAACGTCTCGACAAACATCATCGTCAATTCGACAGCACCGCCGTTCGATAGTCTCGACATCCGCCGCGCCGTGGCGCTGGCGCTCGACCGCAAGGCCTTCGTCTCGATCCTGTTCGAGGGCCAGGCCGACATCGGCGGCACCATGCTGCCGGCGCCTGCCGGCCTCTGGGCGATGCCAAAGGAGATGCTGGAAAGCATTCCGGGCTATGGCCCGGATGTGAACGCCAACCGCGAGGAGGCCCGCAAGCTGATGACAAAGGCCGGCTACGGCCCGGACAAGCATCTTGCGGTCAAGGTCTCGACCCGCAACATCGGTGAGTATCGCGATCCCGCTGTGATCCTTATCGACCAACTCAAGAGCATCTATATCGACGGAGAACTTGACGTCGTCGACACCGCGCAATGGTTCCCGAAGGTCGCGCGCAAGGATTACATGCTCGGCCTCAACCTCACCGGAAATGCTGTCGACGATCCCGACCAGTCGTTCTACGAGAACTACTCTTGCGGTTCGGAGCGCAACTACACCAACTACTGCAACAAGGAGATCGAGAAGCTGTTCGACGTGCAGTCGCAGGAGACTGATGTCGCCAAGCGCAAGAAACTGGTGTGGGAAATCGACAAGAAGCTGCAGGAAGACGTCGCCCGCCCGATAATCTTCCATGCGCGGGCTGGCTCCTGCTGGCAACCTTACGTCAAGAATGTAACGATCATGTCCAACAGCTCCTACAACGGCTATCGTTACGAGGACGTGTGGCTGGACAAGTAGCGTCCAGCCACTACAAACAAGCCGCCCAGGGAGAAACGCCAGGTGTTTGCTTATATCGTGCGACGCCTCGCCTTGATGCTCGTGACCCTGATCGGGATCTCGATCATCATCTTCGTGCTGCTGCGCATCGTCCCCGGCAATATCGTCGACATCCTGTTCGACGCGGCGGGTTTCGTCGATCCCGCCGACAAGGCCAACCTGGAAAAGGAACTCGGCCTCAATCTGCCGATCTACGTGCAATATCTGCACTGGATCGGCGGGCTGCTGCACGGCGATCTCGGCTATTCCTACGTCTCGGAAAAGCCGGCGCTGCAGGAGATCCTGCCCCGGATTCCGATCACCGCGCGGCTCGCCGGGCTGGCGCTATTGTTCTCCGCCTCGATCGGCATTCCCCTGGGCGTCATCAGCGCGGTGCATCAGGGCTCGCGGCTGGATTACGCCTTGCGCATCGTCAGCCTGAGCGGGCTGTCGCTGCCGTCGTTCTGGCTCGGGCTGCTGATCCTGATGGCGTCGGTCTCGCTGTTCGGCAGCATGCCGATCTACAATCCGAATCCGAAGACCTGGCTTGAGGCGATCGCGATCTATTGCGTGCCGGCGATGGCGGTCGGTTTCCGCAGCGCTGCGCTGACCATGCGCATCACCCGCTCCTCGATGCTGGAAATCCTGCGACAGGATTTCATTCGCACCGCGCGCGCCAAGGGCGCCTCGGAATCATCGGTCAACTACCGCCACGCGCTGAAGAACGCCATTCTGCCCGTCATCACCGTGATCGGCATCGAGGCGGCGTTTCTGATCGGCGGACTGATCGTGACCGAAACCGTATTCAATATCCCCGGCGTCGCCCGCTTCCTGGTCGAGGCGCTGCGCTGGCGCGACTATCCGATCGTGCAGAACCTCGTGATGCTGATTGCGGTGGTCGTGGTGGTCGCCAATTTCACCGTCGACATGCTGTACGCCGCGATCGATCCGCGCATCCGGTACACGGATTAGG
>JAIEPP010000639.1 GCA_019748335.1 Xanthobacteraceae bacterium | reverse complement strand
TCCATCAGCATCTCGGTGCCGATGATGCCGTCGCGCGTGAGCTGCTCGATCTCGACATCCGACAGCCCGAGCAAGCCTCCGAGAATCTCGCGGTTATGCTCACCGAGCGTCGGCGGCGCGCTGCGAACGGCAAATGGTTTGTCAGTTTCGCGGAACGGCATCGACGGCTGCGGATGCTTGCCTATGAAAGCACGGTCGATTTCCTGAAGGAAACCCCGCGCATGCAGTTGCGGATCGTGCAGCAGCTCGATCGGCAGCCGCGCCACGCCTGCGGCGATTCCCGCTGACTGGAGCTCGTTCATTGCCACTTCGGAATCGCGCGCGGACGTCCAGGCCGTGATGGCGGCCTCGATTTCGTCTTCGACCGCGCGACGACCGGCGGCCGTTTTCAGACTGGCGTCGGTAGCCCAGTCAGTACGGCCGAGCAGTTTTGCCAGCTTCGGCCACATCGCATCGCTGGAAGCCGCGACCACGATCCAGTTATCACTGCCGGCGCAGGGAAAGCAGCCATGCGGCACGAAATCCGGATGGCGGTTGCCGTATTTCGGGGGCGTCTTGCCGTCGATCGAATGCGCGGTTATCCACGGCGCCGCGAATGGCATCATGCATTCGATCTGCGCGAGATCGATGAACTGGCCTTTGCCGGTTACTGCAGCGTGGATCAGCGCGGTCAGCACCGCCGCGCAACCGTTGAGGCCGCCGACCGCATCGCCAAACGCCGTGTGGCTCATGACCGGCGGCCCATTGGCATCGCCAACCACGCTCGGTACGCCGGAACCTTGTTCCAGCGTCGAGCCATAGGCGCGGCAGTCGCGATGCACGCTGCCGGCGCCAAACGCCGACATCGACATCATCACCAGTTTTGGATTGAGCTGGCTCAGCACATCGTAACCGAGGCCCATTTTCGGCAGCACCTCGACCGAATAATTGTCGACCACGAGATCGGCATCGGCGAGCAATCGCTTGGCCAGCGCCAGGCCCTGCGGCCGGGTCAAATCGAGCGTGATGCCGCGCTTGTTGCGGTTCATGATGCAGTAGCGAATGGTCTTTTCGTACATCTGGTCGAGAACATAGGCCGGGCGGCGATCGACGCCGCGCCACCAGTCTGGATACTGCGTCGCCTCGATCTTGATCACATCGGCGCCGAGATCGGCCAGCGTCCGCGTGCAGACCGGGCCGGCCCAGCCCATCGAAAAATCGACCACGCGGATGCCTTCCAGCGGCAGGCGATTTTTCCCGTGCGTTTCCGGCACCGACGTGCGCAAGGCCTTCTCAGTCACATGGGCACTGCCAAGCATCTTCTCTCCGATATCGGGTACCGCGCCGCCGCGTCGCGGCGGCGTTCCCATCAGCCGCTGCATCGAACCTGCCGTAAAGCCGCTCTCGTCGCCGATCAGCACCGGCACGATGGCGCCGCGCGCGCGCTTCTCCTCGTCCGCGATCAGGTCGGCGATTTCGGGCACCGGCACGATCGGGATCTTTCGGCGCAGGCCTTCCGCGAACCATTCCTGCGCGGTGCGCGTCTTCAGCTTCGGAATGAACTTGCTCTCGATCATCTCGATGTGCTGCAGGCGATCGACGCCCATGAACAGCGTCGGGTCGTCGCGCAACTCGGGCAGCCCGAGCATCTCGCAGAACGCGCGCCACTGCGCCGGGGTCACCGTGGTGACGCCGAGCCAGCCTTGTTTGGTCTCGTAGATGCCGACCGGAAAGGTCGGCCAGAACCTGTTGACGCCGATCCGCCGCATGATGTCGCCGCGCGAAAATCCTTCGAACATGATGTATTCGGTGACGGCGATCGAGGACTCGAAAATGCTGAGATGGCTGGTGCGGCCTCGTCCGTCCTGCATGCGGCCCAGCACCGACGAAGCCGCGGCGATGAAGCCCCAGAGACCGGCGAAGATGCCGGTCTGGAAATCCGGCGCATGCATCGGCGTGCCCTCCGCGGGCCCGACCAGCTTGACCAGGCCGACCAACGCGCGGATCGTCGAGTCGGTCGCCTCGAATTTGGCATAAGGGCCCTCGCCGCCGAACCAGCTCGCTTCGAGATGGATCAGCCCGGGATGGCGCTGCTTGATCGCGGCAAGATCGATATCGGGACAGTCCGCCGCATCGACGTCGCGGCCGTCGAGCACGATGTCGCAGGCGCCGATCAGCTCCGTCAGGCGCGCCGCGGAGTTGGGATCGGCACGGTCAAGCACGATGCTCGACTTGTTGAAATTGAGAAACGCGAACCACGCGCTGTTGCCCTTCGGCGTCAGCGGCGCGGCGCGGCGCAGCGGATCACCCTCCGGCGGCTCGATCTTCCGCACGGCGGCGCCGAAATCGGCAAACAGACGCGCGCAATAGCTGGTTGCCGCTGCGCTCCCGATCTCGACAATCCGCAGATGCGTCAACGCGCCCATTCCGCTTCCTCATGGTCGAACGACCGGCGCAAAGTGACTGCCGGTTCAGTTTCTTGTTGACGACCATGAAACCTCGCCGGCTTGCTGATGCAAGCGGAATTTTGTTCCGCTCAACGGAATACGAAAGCAATGCGAGGTACTTGGCGGAGTACTTGGGGTTTAGCTGCAATCCAGTTGCACTTCGAACCAGCGTTGCAGCGGCGCGGACAAGGACGGCCACGCGCGCTGGAAGCCGGACAGCTCCTTCGAGACGCGGCCAAATGGCCGCTCCTCCAGCCACCACGGCAAAGCCGTTGCGCGAGGATGAGATCTTAGACCCTCATGGTAAGGAGCGCAGCAACGCCGCGTGTCCTCGGCGATGCTTCGCATCGTCCGGAGAACCATGAAGCCCAGCTCTATCCCCGCCCGATTGACGCGCCCGCCGATCCCTGTTTGTTATCTGCCCAACACAATAACAAAAACGGGCAGGAAACCATGGCCAAAGCATCCCAGATCAGAAGCGTCGAAACGCTCGCCTGCGACGCCGGCTGGCGCAATTACCACTTCGTCAAGATCATGACCGAGGACGGCATCGTCGGCTGGAGCGAATATGACGAGGGCTTTGGCGCGCCCGGCGTCACGGCCGCGATCGAGCGGCTCGCGGCGCGGGTGGTCGGCAAGAACGCGTTCCAGCACGAGCGGATCTACGCCGAACTGTTTTCCGCGACGCGGCCCGCGGCCGGCGGCGTGGTGGCGCTGGCGCTCGGCGCCATCGAGAACGCGCTGCTCGACGTCAAGGCCAAGGCGCTCGGCGTGCCCTGCTACGACCTGCTCGGCGGCAAGATCCGTGATAAAATTCGCGTCTACTGGTCGCATTGCGCAACCTGGCGCATCAACCATCCCGACTGGTTCAAGCCCGCGATCACCGATCTCGACGGCGTGAAATCGATCGGCCGCGAGGTCCGCGAAAAGCGTTTCACCGCGATGAAGACCAACATCTTCGTCTATACCGACGGCAAGCCGCAAGGCTGGCGCCCTGGCTTCGGCTCGCCGTTCGAGCCCGAGATCAACGTCGACCGCAATGTGCTCCGCAATCTATGCATGCACCTGGAAGCGATCCGCGACGGCGCAGGCCCCGACGTCGACCTGCTGCTCGACCTCAATTTCAACGCCAAGACCGAGGGCTACCTGAAGATTTTGCGGGCCATCAAGGACATGGACATGTTCTGGGTCGAGATCGACACTTTTAACCCGCAGGCGCTGGGTTACATCCGCCGCCAGAGCCCGCATCCGATCTCGTCCTGCGAAACGCTGTTGGGCCTGCGCGAATTTCTGCCCTACTTCAACGAGCAGGCGATGGACGTCGCCATCATCGACACGCCCTGGAACGGAGTGTGGCAATCGATGAAGATCGCGGCCGCCGCCGAACACTTCGAGGTCAACGTCGCGCCGCATAATTTCTACGGCCATCTCTGCACCATGATGAACGCGCATTTTTCCGCCGCGGTGCCGAACCTGCGCATCATGGAAACCGACATCGATCGCCTCGCGTGGGATCACGAACTGTTCACGCATCTGCCCGAGATCGTCGACGGCCACCTCATCATCCCCGACCGGCCGGGCTGGGGCACCGAGCCCAACGAGGAAGGCCTGCGCGCCCATCCGCCGAAGAACAAGGGCGGGCTGCTGAATTACGGGCAGAAGAAGTAGTTCAAACCTCGCCCCGCTTGCGGGGAGAG
>JAIEPP010000618.1 GCA_019748335.1 Xanthobacteraceae bacterium | reverse complement strand
GAATTAGACCAGATACCAACCGACAGGGGGTACCCGGGAGCCCCGTCACTTGCTGCGACGATTTTAAGATTAATGCGGCCGGCGTGTCCGTCGCCGATGTTGCACTGGTCGGTGAAACGTCGGATGGCAAGAAGCTGATCAACTCGAACGTAGCGATCGAGTACGGGCATGCCCATCGTGGTCTCGCATTTCGCCATGGGCCAGGGTGTGCAAAACAATCGCTGCGACGATGGTGATGCACTGCCGTTCGATCTTCGGCAGAAGGACAGGCCGCCGCATCTCACCTGGCGCCCGGCGCGACCGAGGTAAAGATCCAGGAAGCACGCGCGAATCCTGCGGCACTCTTCTAACCGTGGCCCCTGCGGGGGCTACATTGCGCGCGATGCGGTTGGCTTAGCGAGCGTGCAAAGCTACCTTTTGCTGTTTGAGATGTGAGTAAGCGCGCCTTCGTGCATCGCGTAGCAAGCTCAGCGGATTCGCGTGAATGCTCGATCGAGAAGATCAGCATGCGGAGGCGCCGCAACGTCGACACGCGGTGGTGGCGATGCCGTTCGATCACGGTCACCCGCTGTCTGCCGTCAACGAGCTTGGCGTTAGCCAACGGGGGAGACGTGAGCGACCATCACCCTGTGTTGGCCTTCAGTCCGGCGGCCTCGATGCCGGCGAGGGCGCAGATCTCGTCATTATCAGAGGTGTCGCCGCTAACGCCGACCGCGCCGAGCAGGCCGCCATCGCCCATGATCAGCACGCCGCCGGGCACCGGCACCAGCCTGCCCTGCGCCATCGTGTTCACGGCGTCGATGAAGTAGGCCTGCTCCTGCGCGCGCTGGAACAGCGCCCGCGACCCCATGCCCATCGCCAGTGCGCCCCAGGCCTTGCCGTGGGCGATCTCGGCCCGCATCAGGCTGGTGCCGTCCTGCGCCGCCGTGACTTTGACGCAGCCGCGGGCGTCGAGAATGGTGATGACCAGCGGCTTGAATTTTTTCTCGACGCCTTTGGCAAGCGCGGCATCGAGAATCTTGCGGGCAACGTCGAGGGTGAGTTCAGCCATGGGTCTGTTCCTTTGTGACCGGGGAGGGAGATGAATGGGTTCTGGCGCGGTCGAGGCTCATCGCCAGCACCTGTGCGACGTGAAGCGCTGTACGCTTCGTGCCATCCTTGATCTGATGCCGGCACGAGGTGCCGTCGGCGACGATCAATGCGGTCGCGTCGGCACCGCGCACCGCCGGCAGCAGCGAGAGTTCGGCCATGTCGATCGAGGCCTGATAGGTGTCGGCGCCGTAACCGAAGGCGCCCGCCATGCCGCAGCAACTGGATTCGATGACCTCGACCTTCAGGTCGGGGATGAGGCGGAGTATCTTCTCGACCGATTTGAAGGCATCGAATGATTTCTGGTGGCAGTGGCCGTGCACCAGCGCGTTCTCGGCGATGGCGCCAAGCGGCAGTTTGAGCCGGCCGGCCTCCGCTTCGCGCACCAGAAATTCCTCGAACAACAGCGCATGCGCGCTGACGCTCCTGGCGTCATTGTCGGAGCGCAGCGAGAGCAGTTCATCGCGCAGCGTCAGCAGGCAGCTCGGCTCCAGTCCCACGATCGACACGCCGCGCGCAGCAAACGGCGCGTAGGTTGAGACCAGCCGGTCCAGTTCGCTGCGCGCTTGGCCGACCAGGCCCGCTGAAAGGAAAGTGCGCCCGCAGCACAGTGCCCGGCCGCGACCGGCGGGCTTGGGGATATGGACGCGGTATCCGCCTTCGACCAGCACGCGGAGTGCTGCGTCGAGATTTTCCCGCTCATAGGCGCGGTTGAAGGTGTCGGCGAACAGCACGACCTCCCGTCCATCAGTCGGACCGAGGGTCTCGGCATCGGGACCGAACACATCGCGCCGGAACGCAGGTAAAGCGCGTTGCGCGCTGATCCCGGCGAATCTTTCAAACAGCCCGCGCAGCACTGGACTGCGGTTACGCCAGTTGGCGAGCGGAGCGAAGCGGGAAGCCAGACCGGCATAATGCGGGAGATAGCCGACCAGCCGGTCGCGCAGCGAAATTCCGTGCTTGACGGCGCGCGCGGCCAGCACCTCGATCTTCATCTTGGCCATGTCGACGCCGGTCGGGCACTCGTGGCGGCACGCCTTGCAGGATACACAGAGTTTGAGTGTGTCCATCATCTCGTCGGATGCCAGCGCATCCGGTCCCAATTGGCCGGAGATCGCGAGCCGCAAGGTATTGGCGCGGCCGCGCGTGACATCCTTTTCGTCGCGCGTCGCACGATAGGACGGACACATTACGCCGCCTTCGAGCTTTCGGCAGGCACCGTTGTTGTTGCACATCTCGACCGCGCCTTGAAAGCCGCCGCCGGCGCCGGGATAGGCCGACCAGTCCAGTACGGTCTTGAATTCGGTGACGCGATAGTCCGGCGGATAGCGAAACAGCGAACGATCGTCCATCTTCGGCGGATCGACGATCTTGCCGGGATTGAGCAGGTTTTCAGGATCGAAGCGGTGCTTGACCTCGCGGAAGTCGGCGACGATGCGGGAGCCGAACATCGACTCGTGGAATTCGGAACGAACCAGGCCGTCGCCGTGCTCGCCGGAATGCGAGCCCTTGTACTCGCGCACCATCTCGAAGGTCTCTTCGGCGATGGCGCGCATCGCCTTGACGTCTTTGTCGAGTTTCAGGTTGAGCACCGGGCGCACATGCAGGCAGCCCTCGGAGGCATGTGCATACATGGTGCCTCGCGTGCCGTGCTTGGCGAAGATGGCGCTGAGCCGTTCGGTGTAATCGGCCAGGTGCGGCAGTGGCACCGCGCAATCCTCGACAAAGGAGACGGGCTTGCCTTCCTGCTTCATCGACATCATGACGTTGAGGCCGGCGGCACGGAAATCGGCGATGCCAGCCTGAAGTGCCGGCTCTGATATTTCGACCACGCCGCCCCATTTGCGCGGCGACTGATCCCAGCCGAAACCGAGGTCGCCCATCAACGCGCCGAGCTGCTTCAGGCGTTGCAGGTTTTCGGCCTGATCTTCCTCGGCGAATTCGACGATCAGCACCGCGTCGGGATCGCCGCGCACGGCGGTGCTGATGATCGGCTGGAACATCGCGATCTCGCGGCCGAGCGCAAGCATGGTGCGGTCGACCAACTCAACTGCAATGGGACGCAGTTTCACCAGATGCTGGGCCGCGTCCATCGCTTCGTAGAAGCTGCCGAAATGGCAGACGCCGAGCACCTTGTTGCGGATCACGGGCCACAGCTTCAGCTCGACCTGCGTGGTAAAGGCCAGGGTACCTTCGGAGCCGACCAGGAGATGTGCCAGATTGTTCGGCGCGTTGCGCGGCACCAGGGCATCGAGGTTGTAGCCGCCGACGCGGCGCTGCACCTTTGGAAACCGCTCGGCGATCTCGCCTGCCTCGCGCTCGCCGAGATCAAGCATGTCGCGGAACAGGGCCAGTCCGTTGTCGGGCGAATTTACCTGCGCCAGGTCGCGCGGCACCTCGCCGAAATGCAGCAGCGTGCCATCGGCCAGCGCCGCATCCATCGACAGCGTGTTGTCGCGCATGGTGCCATAGCGCAGCGAGCGTCCGCCGCAGGAATTATTGCCGGCCATGCCGCCGATGGTGGCGCGCGAGGCGGTGGAGACGTCGACCGGAAACCACAGCCCGTGCTTCCGAAGCTGACGGTTGAGATCGTCGAGTACGATGCCGGGTTCGACGACGCAGGTGCGGTTTTCGACATCAAGCGAGAGGATGCGGTTCAGGTGCTTGGAGAAATCGACGACGATGCCATCATTGACGGTCTGGCCGCACTGCGAAGTGCCACCGCCGCGGGGGGTGACGATTTGGCCCTGATCCCTGACAATGGCGAGCGTCCGCAGCGCCTCGTCCATGGTCCGGGGGACCACCACGCCGGCGGGCAGGATCTGGTAGAATGAGGCGTCGGTGGCGTAGCGGCCGCGGTTGAAGGCGTCGAAGAAAACGTCGCCCGTGATCTCCTGGGCGAGACGCATGGCAAGGCTGCTGTTTTCAGCCGAATTTCGTGATTTTTCGGCTCCCGGTGCCGCCATTGCCTTGATCTCGTCGAATGCCCCTCCGTCTCTTGCCTGCCGGGATCCGGCTTGGCAAG
>JAIEPP010000251.1 GCA_019748335.1 Xanthobacteraceae bacterium | reverse complement strand
CTGACCGGCGCCAACCTCGCCAACCGCGACCTGATCTATCTCGGCGTCTCCGGCGACGGCGACAGCGCCTCGATCGGCTTCGGCCAGTTCGCGCATTCGATCCGCCGCGGCGTCAACATGACCTACATCGTCGAAAACAACGGCGTCTACGGCCTGACCAAGGGACAGTTCTCGGCCACCGCCGACCGCGGCTCGAAGTCGAAAAAGGGCGTGACCAACACCGACAACGCCATCGACCTGGTGGGGATCGCGCTACAGCTCGGCGCGAGTTTCGTGGCGCGCAGCTTCTCCGGCGACAAGACCCAACTGGTGCCGCTGATCGCGGCCGCAATCAGCCACAAGGGCGCGGCGTTCATCGACGTCATCAGCCCCTGCATCGCTTTCAATAACCATGCCGGCTCGACCAAAAGCTTTGACTACGTCCGCGAACACAACGACGCGGTGAACCGGCTCGACGTCATCACCGGCCGCGACCCGATCACCGTCGATTACGCGCCGGGTTCGGTGCAGGTGGTCGAGCAGCACGACGGCACGCGGCTGGCGCTGCGCAAGATCGATGCCGATTACGACGTCAACGACCGGCTCGCGGCCATGACCTTCCTGCAAAAACACGCCGCCAAGGGCCAGGTGGTCACCGGGCTGCTCTATGTCGACCATGAGGCCGACGACCTGCATGCCCACCTCGACACCGTCGAGCGGCCCCTCAACACGCTGGACGCGAGCGATCTCTGCCCCGGCACCTCGGCGCTGGAACAGATCAACGCCAGCCTGCGCTAAGGCGAATTCCGGGGGCGATTGAACGCCCCCGGCCCCATGCACGACTAATCGGTCAATCCAGCTCGTCGCCGCGCCGCTTGCCGGCGCGAGACGGTATCGATGTGTCACGCATGCCCGGTACAGCCATGAAATTCGCCTCCCTCGCGACAATTCTTGTTTTCGCCGCCTCCATCGCCGCCGCCTCATCGGCCCATGCAGCCGGCCGCGACGAAGACGGCATCGACAAATCAGCCGCCGACACGTTCGACAGCCGGATGTTCGGGGCCACGCCAGCGAAGAAATCCTACGCCTGCTTCGTCCGCAAATATGACAGCGCCCATCTGGCGCAGCATTCGAAGCAGAAGGTTTCGACCATGAAGCTGCTGATGACGGCGGAGATCCCCTCCGACGCCGACACCTTCAACTATTCGTTCCGTCTCGGCGTCAAATACCGCAGCCGGTCGACCAACCTCGACTCGTTCGGTGATTGCGGCCATGTCGTCGCCGAGGACACAGGCCAGGAGATCCGCTTCGGTTGCGGCGTCGATTGCGACGGCGGCGGCCTCGGCGTGGCGCTGGCCAAGGACGACAAATCCGCCGTCGTTGGGCTCGCGCGGGTTCGCATTTGGAAGCGCAATACAGCGCCCGAAGAAACCGCCGAGGATCTGGTCGCCGGTGACGATGACGCAAAATTTCGGCTCGATCGCACCGAGCTGCGCGAATGCGCCGAACTGATCACCGATCGCAAGGAACTCGCGGCGCTCAGGCGCAAGTAAGGAGTTCGCCATGCACCGACGCAACATTCTGTGGGGCACGATCGCAGCTTTCGGCGCGGCCTTTACCGCCTCGCGCGCCAGCGCGGCCACCGAGGCGGCGGCGCCTTCGGCGAAGCTGAAAGTCGTCTACCACCTCAGCGATCTCGACAAGGTCAGTTTCGTCCTCGGCAACATCCAGAATCATATCGAGGGTGTCGGCGGCCCCGACAACGTCACCATCGCGCTGGTGATTCATGGCCAGGCGCTGCGGGCCTTCCATTCCGCCTCTGCCCATCCGGATGTGTCGAAGCGCGTCGGCCAGTTCTCCAAGGCCGGGATCGAATTCGCCGCCTGCGGCAACACCATGAAATCGCAGAAGGTCGGGCTGAACGACCTGCTGCCGGGCTTCGTTGCCGCCGAAACCGGCGGTGTGGTCCGGATCGCCGAGCTGCAATCGCAAGGTTATCTCTATTTGCGGCCCTGATTGCGGGCGCTCTGCCGTCACAAAATTGTGCACGATCGCGGCGACCCTTGGGGATCGCCCCCCGCCGGGGATCGATCCGGTGCCTATTGCGTTATCACGCCGGTTAGAGCCGTTCGAACCGGCTACTTGCCCAATCAGACCTTGCCCAACCAATTGTTGACTTTCCGGCCCCACCCCCGAAAGCTGGCGGGAACCCGGAAATCGACCGACCGAACAGAACAGGCATCATGAATCCCGTCAAAGCACTCGAAAACCATGGCCAGGCCGTCTGGCTGGACTTCCTCGCCCGCGGCTTCGTCGCCAAGGGCGACCTCCAGGCGCTGATCGACAGCGACGGCGTCAAAGGCGTCACCTCCAACCCCGCGATCTTCGAAAAGGCGATCGGCAGTTCGGACGAATATGACGGCCCGATCGGCCAGGCGCTGAAGAAGCGCGACCGCTCTGTCGCCGACCTGTTCGAGGCGGTGGCGATCGAGGACATCCAGCACGCCGCCGACGTGCTGCGTCCGGTTTACGACGCCTTGAAGGGCGATGACGGTTTCGTCAGCCTCGAAGTCTCGCCCTATCTGGCGATGGACACCAAGGGCACGATCATTGAAGCCGAGCGGCTGTGGAAGGACGTCAAGCGCAGGAACTTGATGGTCAAGGTGCCGGCAACGCCGGAAGGCCTGCCAGCGATCGAACATTTGATCGGCGAAGGCATCAGCATCAACATCACGCTGCTGTTCGCGCAGGACGTCTATCGCGAGGTGGCGGAGGCCTATATCGCCGGGCTCGAGAAATACGTCGCTGAGGGAGGCGATCCCTCCCATGTTGCCAGCGTCGCCTCGTTCTTCGTCAGCCGGATCGACAGCGTCGTCGACAAGCAGCTTGACGACAAGATCGCCAAGGCCAACGACCCCAGCGAGAAGGAACGACTCTCCGCGCTGAAGGGCAAGGTCGCGATCGCGAACGCGAAGATGGCCTACCAGGATTACAAGCGCCTGTTCGCCGGCCCGCGCTGGGAAAAGCTCGCGGCCAAGGGCGCCAAGCCGCAGCGGTTGCTGTGGGCTTCCACCGGCACCAAGAACAGAGACTATAGCGACGTCCTCTATGTCGAGGAGCTGATCGGCCCCAACACTGTCAACACCGTGCCGCCGGCGACGCTGGATGCGTTCCGCGACCATGGCAAGGTGCGCGACAGCCTTGAAGAAAACGTCGACGACGCCCGCCGCGTGCTGGAAGAGCTCGACAAGTCCGGCGTCTCGCTCGATGCGATCACGACCGAGCTGGTCAAGGACGGCGTCAAGCAGTTCGCCGATGCCGCCGACAAGCTTTACGGCGCCGTCGCGCACAAGCGCGCGGCCTCGCTCGGCGGCGGCCTCGACGCCGCGTCGTTCGCGCTCGGCGACGGCATCAAGAAGGCGGTCGAGAAGGGCACAGAGGACTGGCGCGCGCACGCTAAGATCCGCAGGCTCTGGCACAAGGACAAATCGGTCTGGAGCAATGACGACGAGAACAAGTGGCTGGGCTGGCTCACCAGTCCGGCGGCTGCCAATGTCGCCGATTACGAGGATTTTTCCCGGCGCGTGAAGGGACAGAATTTCAGCGATGCCGTGGTGCTCGGCATGGGCGGATCGAGTTTGGGTCCCGAAGTGCTGGCGGAAACATTTTCGAAGAAGTCCGGCTTTCCGAAACTGCATGTGCTCGATTCCACCGATCCCGCGCAGGTGCGGGCGATGGAAGCGACGATCGATCTCGCCAACACGCTGTTCATCGTTTCCAGCAAATCCGGCGGCACCACCGAGCCGAACGCGATGAAGGATTATTTCTTTGACCGGGTGTCCAAAACCATCGGCAAGGACAAGGCCGGGCATCGCTTCATCGCGGTAACCGATCCCGGCTCGTCGCTGGAGAAGGTCGCGACCAAACAGGGTTTTGCACGGATTTTCCATGGCGATCCCAGCATCGGCGGGCGCTATTCCGTGCTGTCGCCGTTCGGACTAGTTCCGGCCGCTGCCGCCGGCATCGACGTCAAGAGCCTGATCAAGCATGCGCTGGCGATGGTGCGCTCCTGCGGTCCCGACGTGCCGCCGCATGAAAACCCCGGCGTACAGCTTGGGCTGGCCATG
>JAIEPP010000511.1 GCA_019748335.1 Xanthobacteraceae bacterium | reverse complement strand
CCGCCGCCGCCGACTGGATCGACACCGGAATGAAATGCATCAGATGGGCGATGTTGTAGGACACCTCCCAGAACGCGCTCTCGAAGGTAACGAAGGTGCCGATCGTGATCTGGCCCTTGGTGGCGAGGTAGGCGCCGATCGCCAGCACCACGAGATGCAGCAACAGCACCGAGATCGTGACCGTGCGCTCCACCATGGTCGACAGGAACACCGCCTTGGCGGTCTTGATCCGCACATCCTGGTTGCGCATGGTGAACCAGCCGAGCGTGCGGCGCTGAAGGCTGAACGCCTTGACCACCGCCTGCGCCGCGACGTTTTCCTGCACCATGCCGAGCAGCGCCGACTCCTGCTGCTTCTGTTCGTAATTCGCCTGCACCGCCTTCGGGGTCAGGATCCGCGGGCCGATCAGCGTGATCGGAAACACCAGCAGCGCCACCGCCGCGAGCTGCCAGTTGAGGAACAGCATCAGGATGATGCCGGCGATCAATTCCAGGAACGGCAGGGCCGCGCTGTTGGCGAAACTCTTGATCGAACCTTCGAAGGCCGAGAGGTCGATCGAGAAACGCGACAGGATTTCGCCGCGCTTGGTGCGGGCAAAATACGCCGACGGCAGGTTCTGGACGTGCTCGAACACCTGGGCCCGCACGTCCGAAATCAAGCCGGCCGCCAGCCGCGCGTCCCAGCGCTCGTACCAGACCGCGATGATCGAGGTGATGATGCCGGCGGCCGCCAGCACGCCGAGGATCTTGTACAGCGCCTGAAAGTCTTCCTCGCCGAGCGCGTCGTCGATCAGGAATTTCAGACTCAACGGCATGATGACGTTGAACAGCGTCTCGACCAGAACGCCAAAACCGACACAGAGCAGCAGCTTCCTGTAATTGGGGAGGTGCGGTTTGACGAACGCATAGATCGTCGAGAGCGCGCCGGCGGCTTCCTTGGCGGTGAAGACGACGAGGTCCTCGTCGTCATCGTCGTCGTCGAGCTCAAGCTCAAGCTCGTCGTCATCGTCCTCTTCGTCGTCATCATCGGGCGGCGCGCCGGCGGCCTTGCCGCCGGCAACGGAGCCTGCCGCGAGCGCGAGCTTCTTCTCGAGCTCAGGATCGTCCGCCGGCGCGGGATTCCGATCATCCGAGGAAGGAGGCTTTGGCGCCATGAAACCAACCGATGCTGCACGGCCGGCATGACCGCAAAATCGAACGCGGTAGCCGTGAATGCTACCGCGGCGATCCTATGCGATCAGGATGAATTCGGCAAAACAATTGGCGCCGCTGCGGCGTTTTCGGCGGAGACGGCGCTGGTCCGTGTCATAAAGCGCGTCCGAACAAACCTGCCTGCCCGGCTCCGATCCCTCGGTGCCGGCGGCCGGTCAATCGTCCGATTCAACCTTGTCGAAGAACGAATAACGCAGGCTGTCGGCGTCGGCGTACCACTGGCCCGGCCCCTTGTGGGCTGCCAGCGTCGCCGCCCACAACGCATCCGTGCAGTCGCGGCGATGCATCGAGAGGTCGAACCCGTTGCCGAAGAACAACTCCGACCATTCCCACCAGGTGCCGAGCTTCTTCACCCCGCGCAGCAGATCGTAACGATCGATCAGCGCCGGCGCCATGTCCGAGGTCACCGATCCGAACACCAGCCCGGTCTTCACCACGCGGTTCAGTTCGCGGACCGCCCGCGGCACCTGCTTTTCCGCGACATGGCACAGGCTGGTTTCGAACACGAAATCGAATTCGCCGTTCTTGAACGGCATATCCGATATCGAACCGAGCTTGTTGAACTTCTTCAGCGCCTTCGGCGTCCGGGCGTGGATTGCCCGGTTGTTTTCGATGCCCCAGGCGTCGATGCCGCGCTCGCGCAGCGCGCCGACCAGTTCGCCGCTGGCCGAACCGGCAACCAGCAGCTTGTAGCCCCTGGCCCGGTTCCAGACGATCTTGATCAGGTCGGTCAGATAGGCGGGATCGGTGAACTGGTTCCAGACTTCGCTGTAGGGACCGACGCCACGGTAGTTCTCGAAATAGTCGCGGTCGATCTTGTCGGACAGCGCCGCGATGTGCTGCGCCTGGGCGCGGCGCAGCCGCATCATCTCGGTGAGAATGATGTCGGTGGCGGCGTCGGAGGAGTCGAGCAGTCCGTTCAGCGTGGAATCGAACAGGTAGTCGCCGACCACCACAATGCCCGGATGTCCCTTCGGTTCGGGACGGTGGTTGGTCATGACATCGCGCACCGGCAGGCCGCCCGGCAGCGCATTCACCGACGAGAGCCAGCGATGAATTTTGCCTTCCTTGAAATGGCTGCGGGCATCGCCGAACGAGGCCGGCAGCGACTTCAGCGCGGCATCGATCAGTTCCTGGTCGCTGAGGTTGGCGAATGCCAGCGCGTCGGAGCCGGCGATCAGCCAGTTCAGCACGCCGTGCTTGCCGACGTCGTGGCGGGCGCCCTCGTTGTAGACGCAGCAGCCGCCGAACGCCTCCGACATGAACCAGGCGCCCGGAATTTTCTCTCCCCAGAACGGCTCGTCGAACAGGATCGAGACGCGCAGATAATGCGCGGGCCGGTCGAAATAGGCGACGTGCTTGACCATCGACTTGCGCAGATCTTCACCGTCCCAGCGCATGGTGGCGAGCCAGGAATGCGGCAGGCACATCAGCACCAGGTCGAAGTCGCGCGTCTCCGGTCCCTTGCCGTTCATCATGTTGAGCTGGTAGCGGCCGGCATCGGTCTTGCCGACCTTGAGCACCCGGTGATTGAGCTGGATGTCGGCGTCGACCTCGGAACGCAGGCCTTCGATCAGTTGTTCGTTGCCGTTCTGGATCGAATACAGGCCGATATAGCCGTCGACGTCCATCACGAAATTCTTCAGCGCGTTGAGCCCGTTGGTATTGTGGCTTTCGGTCGCCAGATCGGAGCGCGCCATGACCTTGAGGAAACGTTTGGCGGTGGGATCGTCGACTTCCTTGTCGAGCACTTCCTCGCAGGTCATGTAGGCCCAGGGATGCTCGTTGTCGTGGGCACCGACGCCCTCGTAATATTCGATCGGCGACACCAGGTCGGTGCAGCGCTTGCGGAACGCCTCGATCGCGGCAGCGGTCTTGGCGCCATATTTTCGGCGCATGCCCGGCACGTCGTTCAGCAATTCGCCGTCGAGCTGGACCTGTTCGGCGTCCATCGGAATTGTCTGCAGGCCGAAATGCTGAACCAGCTCGCGCAGCGGATCGGGTCCGGTCATCGAGTAATCGTAGATCTCGGCGACGCCGGCCTCGTACATCGCGGGCGCGGAATCGAACTTGCGCGTGAGGATCTTGCCACCGACACGGTCGGACGCTTCGTAGATCGTGATGCGGCAGAGGTCGCCGAGCTTCTTCTTCAGATACCAGGCGCTCATCAGCCCGCCGGGGCCGCCGCCAACGATTGCAAGATCGAGCATGTGTTTTCCGTGGGTCTCGGGCCGCCGCGAAGCACCCGGTCTAAGTCACCTTAGCAAAAGCGCTTTTCACCCTGAAGGGAAGATGAACAAAGCGGGTCCCCGCATCGCAGCAACGAAACAAAGCAGCAAAAAGGCCGGCTTTCGCCGGCCTTTTGTCTTCGTACCGTAGTTCTGCGGAGGCTTATTCCGCCGGCGGCAACGCCAGCGGTTCCGCTTCCGGCGCGGTCGGCACGATCGCCGACTGCTTCTCGCGCTCGTCGAGAATCAGCTTGTCGCGCTTGACCGCGACTTCGCGGATCTTGGCCATCGAGGCGCCGGTGCCCGCCGGGATCAGCCGGCCGACAATGACGTTCTCCTTGAGGCCTTCCAGCGGGTCCACCTTGCCGTTGACGGCGGCTTCGGTGAGCACGCGGGTGGTCTCCTGGAACGAGGCCGCCGAGAAGAACGAGCGGGTCTGCAGGCTCGCCTTGGTGATGCCGAGCAGAACCGGCGTTCCCGTGGCGATCTTCTTGCCCTCTTCCTTGGCCTTGGCGTTGAGCACGTCGAACTCGATCTTGTCGATCTGCTCGCCCGAGATCATGTCGGTGTCGCCCTGGTCGGTGATTTCGACCTTCTGCAGCATCTGACGGACAATCACCTCGATGTGCTTGTCGTTGATGAGCACGCCCTGCAGCCGGTAGAC
>JAIEPP010000296.1 GCA_019748335.1 Xanthobacteraceae bacterium | reverse complement strand
TCACCGTCGGCGATCTCACCATCCACCGCATCATCGAGCAGGAAACCACCTTCCTGCCGGCTCTGGAGATGCTGCCGGGCCTGACGCCGGAACTGCTGGCCGAGAACCGGTCGTGGATGCAAAAGGCCGGCGCACTCGACGACAAGGATACGCTGATCCTGTGCTTCCAGTCGTACGTGGTGCAGACGCCGCATCACACCATCCTGATCGACAGCTGTATCGGCAACGACAAGCCGCGGCCGCTGCGTCCGAAATGGAACATGAAGACCGACGACACCTATATGCGCGGGCTGGCCGCCGCCGGTTTCTCGCCTGCCGATATCGACTATGTCATGTGCACCCATCTGCATGTCGATCACGTCGGCTGGAACACCCGGCTTGAGAACGGCCGCTGGGTGCCGACGTTTCCGAAGGCGCGCTACGTGTTCGGCAAGACCGAGTTCGATTACTGGACCGAGCAGAACGCCAAAGCCGAGGTGCCGCCTTTCGCCGACAGCGTGCTGCCGGTCGTCGCCGCCAAACAGGCCGAGATCGTACGTGACGATTACGCGATCGGCGATCACGCCCGCATCCTGCCGACGCCGGGCCATACGCCCGGCCATGTCGCCTTTACTTTCGGCCGCGGCAAGGACGACGCAGTGTTTTCCGGCGACTTGATGCATTCACCGCTACAGGCGCGCTATCCGGAACTGTCGGCGAAATTCGACGTCGATCAGGCCCAGGCAGCCGCAACGCGCCGCGGCTTCATGGAGCGCTTTTGCGACACCGATACGCTGTGCTGCACCGCGCATTTCCCCTCGCCTTCGACGGGAAAGATCCGTCGCGCCGGCAACGGATTTTCCTGCGAGGCGATATGAGCGCATCTGTGGAGTTCGAAACTCTTTCGCTGGAAGGCGCCAGCAAGCACGTAACGATCGTCCGGCTGAACCGCCCGGACGCTTCCAATGCGCTCAATACCCAGATGGGCAAGGATCTGGTGCGCTGCTTCGAGGATATCGCGCTCGATCCCAAAAGCCTGCGCTGCATCGTTCTGACCGGCGCAGGCGACAAGGCGTTCTGCGCCGGTGGCGACCTCAAGGAACGCCGCGGCATGACCGACGAACAATGGACGCGCCAGCATGTCATTTTCGAGCGGATGGTGCGGGCGCTGATCGATTGCCCGGTGCCGATCATCGGCGCTGTCAACGGTGCGGCCTATGGCGGCGGCTGCGAAATTGCCGGCTGCTGCGATTTCCTCTACGCCGCGGAAGGCGCGCGCTTTGCCCTGACCGAGGTGACGCTCGGCATCATGCCGGGCGGCGGCGGCACCCAGACCCTGCCGCGCGCCGTCGGCGAACGCCGCGCCAAGGAGTTGATCCTGACCGGCAAGCCGTTTACGGCGGCGCAGGCGCAGGCCTGGGGTCTCGTCAACGAAGTCTTCCCACAGACCGATCTGTTGCGGGAAGCCTTGGCGACGGCGTCGCACATCGCCCGCAATGCGCCAATCTCGGTTCGGCAGGCCAAGCTGTCGATTCACCGCGGTCTGCAGTCGTCGCTGCGCGACGGGCTGGCGCTTGAGATCGAGGCTTACAATCGGATGGTTCCGACCGAGGACCGCCGCGAAGGCGTGCTCGCCTTCAACGAGAAGCGAAAGCCCGATTTCAAGGGGCGCTAACGAAACTCAGTCGAACAGGCTCGGCGTGTAGTTCACTGGCGCGCCTTCGATCTCCAGCATCTTCAGCTTAGTGACCACGCCGCCATTGGCGGAGAAGCCGCCGGGCTTGTTGCCGGCCGCCAGCACGCGGTGGCAGGGCACCACGATCGGACAGGGATTGCGCCCGAGCGCCTGGCCGACGTCGCGCGACAGCTCGACGCCGCCGAGCTGTTTGGCGATATCGCCATAGGTCAGCGTCTTGCCGGGCGGAATTTTGCGCGCGATGTCGTAGACGCCGCGGTTGAATTCCGGAACGCCATCGAGATCGAGCACGACATCGGCGAGATCGTTCGGCTTGCCCAGCAGCAACTCGACGATCCCGTCGATCGCGGCCTGTACCTTGGCGGGCGGTGCCGTCTCGATCAGGTCGTCATGGCGCTGCTGCAGCCGGGTGCGGGTCATCTTTTCGTTGCCCATCGGCAGTTGCACCGAGGTGATGCCGCGCTCGCCCCAGACGATGCCGCAGCGGCCAATGGACGTGTCGAATATCGCAAAATGGTGCCCGGTCATGGCTGGCTCCAATTCTCCCGTTCATTGCCGGAAGCTTTGTATCTTCGCCCAATCTAGGCTTGGAGATAGTTGCTATCCACCCGAAAGCCGAGGGAACTTGACGGCATAAACAACTTCCGCTGATCTGGGGTCCCGCGTCAGCCATTCAACGGCCTCTCGCAATGGCCTCTCGATTCCTCCCGACTCCACGAGCCTCCCATGCAAACGCTTCGCGTCAACGGATACGACATGGCCTATCTGGAGGTCGGCGAGACCCCCGACAACGGCCCGCCGCTGGTGTGCGTACATGGCTCGCTGTGCGATTTCCGGATCTGGTCGTCGGTGCTGGGGCCGCTGACGCAGAAGCATCGCGTCATCGCGGTGTCGCTGCGGCATTTCTTTCCCGATCACTGGGACGGTGTCGGCGACACCTATTCGATCGCCCAGCATGTCGACGACGTCATCGCTTTCATCGAAAAGCTCGACAGCAAGCCGGTCGACCTGATGGGCCACTCGCGCGGCGGGCATATCTGCTTCCGCGTCGCGCAGCGCCGGCCGGATCTGTTGCGCAAGCTGATCCTGGCCGAGCCCGGCGGCGAGCTCGACGGCACGCTGGACCCCGCGTTCAAGCCCGGCCCCTCGCCGCTGGCGGCGCGGATCGCGGCGTCCGCCGAGGTGATCGCCAAGGGCGATATCGACGGCGGGCTGCAGATTTTCATGGACGCGCTGGAAGGCCCCGGCGCCTGGAAGCGGCTGCCGGCGACGCCCAAGCAGCTGCTGCGCGACAACGCGACCACGCTGATCGGGCAGATGAAGGACAGTCGCCCGCCATTCTCCAAGGCGGATGCTGAAGCGATCAGAACGCCGACGCTGTTCATCGGCGGCGCCAACACCAAGGGCACGCTGCCGCAGGTGCTGCATGCACTCGCGGCCAATGTGAGGGGATCGGCTACCCAGATGATCCCGGGCGCCACCCATCCGATGTTCGAACAGGCGCCGCAGAAATATTGCGAGATCGTGCTGGATTTCCTGGCGGGAGCCTGAAGCTCGATGCAGACGATCAAGGTCAACGGCTACGACATGGCCTATCTCGAACTCGGTCAGGGCAAGGGACCGCCATTGCTCTGCGTGCACGGCACGCTCGGCGATTTTCGTACCTGGAACGCGGTGCTTGGACCGCTGTCGAAACAACACCGCCTGATCACGCTCAGCCTGCGCCGCTTTTTCCCGGAGCACTGGGACGGCATCGGCAACGACTACCTGATGGCGCAGCACGTTTCCGACGTCATCGGCTTCATCGAGACGCTTGGTGCCGGACCGGTCGACCTGATGGGCCACTCCCGCGGCGGCCACATTGGATTCCGGGTGGCGCAGGCGCGGCCGGATTTGCTGCGCAAGCTGGTGCTGGCCGAACCCGGCGGCGATCTCGACGCAACGCTTAAAACCGCAACCGCAGTGCCAGGCTTCGCGCCGATCGGGGCACGGATACCGATGGCGGCGGAGAAAATCCGCAATGGTGACATCGACGGTGCGCTCGCGTTGTTCGTCGACGGTATCGACGGCGACGGCACATGGGCGCGACTGCCGGCCGCGCCCAAGCAGCAGCTGCGCGATAACATTTTCACTCTGATCGGTCAGGTCGGCGAGAACCGCAAACCCTTTACGAAGAGCGAAGCAGAGCAGATCCGTACCCCGACGCTGTTGATCGGCGGCGGCGACACCAGGGGTGCGCTATCGACGATATGGCGCGTGATGGCCGAACATATTCCTGATGCCAGGGCCGCCGTGATCCCGGGCACCCGCCACTGGATGTTCGAACAGGCGCCGCAGGAATTTTCAGAGATCGTGATCGAATTTCTGGCGGCGTGAACGCGCGTTACTTTTGATCGAGGCGCCACGCGCCATCCCAC
>JAIEPP010000662.1 GCA_019748335.1 Xanthobacteraceae bacterium | reverse complement strand
AACTGGACCCGCGACGACTGGATCAAGGCGATCGACGCCAACATGCTGACCCCGATCGAGCTGATCAAGGCGACGGTCGACGGCATGATGGCGCGCAAGTTCGGCCGCATCGTCAACATCACCTCGGCCGCGGTAAAGGCGCCGATCGAGGTGCTCGGTCTCTCCAACGGCGCGCGCGCCGGCCTCACCGGTTTCGTCGCGGGCATCTCGCGCAAGACCGTGATCAACAACGTCACCATCAACGGCCTGCTGCCGGGACCTTTCGATACGGATCGTATCCGCGGGCCGGTGGCGAAGCTCGACGCCGACAGACGCGGCATCACCGTGGACCAGCTCCTGACCGAGCGCGCCAAGCTCAACCCGGCCGGGCGTTTCGGCGATCCCGAGGAGTTCGGCCAGGCCTGCGCTTTCCTGTGCAGTGCCAAGGCCGGCTACATCACCGGCCAGAACCTGCTGCTCGACGGCGGCGCATTTCCGGGCACTCTCTAGTGCCGCCAAAGGGGCGATAGATGAAAGCGGTCTGGTACGAGCGCTCGGGCCCCGCGCCCGAGGTTTTGACCTATGGCGAGATGCCGACGCCGGTGGCCGGCCCCGGCGAAGTCCGGGTGCGGCTGGAGGCGTCCGGCGTCAATCCCGCCGACGTCGGCCGCCGCGGCGGCAGCTATCGCACGATGGAATATCCACGCGTGATTCCGAACAGCGACGGCGCCGGGATCATCGACCAGGTCGGCGACGGCGTCACGCGATTGAAGCTCGGCCAGCGGGTCTGGCTGTTCAACGGCCAGCGCAACGGCCGCGCCTTCGGCACCGCGGCTGAATATATCACGCTCGCCGAGCATCTGGTGACGCCGCTGCCGGACAACCTGTCGTTCGCGGCCGGCGCCACGCTCGGCATTCCCGGCATGACCGCGTGGTGCTGCCTCTATTGCGACGGTCCGATCGCGGGACAGACCGTGTTGGTCACCGGCGGCGCCGGCGCTGTCGGCCACTATGCCGTGCAGCTCGCCAAATGGGGCGGCGCCAAGGTGATTGCGACCGTCAGTTCAGCGGCCAAGGCTGAACAGGCACGGCTCGCCGGCGCCGATCTCGTCATCAATTACAAGACCGAGGACGTGGCGGCGAAGGCGATGGCCTTCACCGCGCAACGCGGCGTCGACCGCGTGGTCGATGTCGATTTCGGCGGCAATATCGCCACCACCTTGAAATTGATGGGCATGAATTCGACCATCGCGGTCTACGCCACCAACGGCAACCGCACGCCCGTGGTGCCGATGCGCGACCTGATGGAAAAGTGCATCGCGTTGCGCGCGCTGGTGCTGTTCGCGCTGCCGCCGCCGCTGTTGGCGGCGGGTCAGGCCGACATGACGAAGTGGCTGGCCGCAGGCCCGCGGCTGCACAACGTCGCCGCGCAATTCGCGCTGTCGGATACTGCGCTGGCGCATCAGGCGGTGGAAAAGGGCGACAAGCTCGGCACCGTCGTCGTCGACTGCGCGCGGTAAGCCACGCCGGAACGCGAATGAAAAAATAGAACAGGGAAACGCCGGATGCACTGGAATGTGGGCAAGGTCAAGATCACCAAGATTGTCGAGCTAGAGACCGTCGGCAGCACAAGGTTCATCCTGCCGCTCGCGACCAACGAGGAAATCCAGAAGCTGCCCTGGTTGATCCCGCACTTCGCCACCGAGGAAGGTCGGCTGAAAATGTCGATCCACTCACTGCTGGTGGAGACGCCGTCGCGCCGGATCATCGTCGATACCGGCCTCGGCAACGACAAACAGGGCCGCAAGGTGCCGACCTGGAACGACCGCAAGGATCCCTTCCTCGACACCCTGACGGCGGCGGGATTCGCGCCTGACAGCATCGACACGGTTTTGTGCACGCATCTGCATGTCGACCATGTCGGCTGGAACACCAAACTGGTCGACGGCAAATGGGTGCCGACATTCCCCAAGGCGCGGTATGTCTTCGGCAAGACCGAATACGAGTACTGGCGCGACCACAGCCATGAAGAGTCGGACAAACTGGCCGTGTTCAACGATTCCGTGAAGCCGATTACCGACGCCGGCCGGGCCGATCTCGTCGCCTCCGATGCCCAGCTTGCGGACGAGATCAGCCTGATTCCGACGCCCGGCCACAGCCCCGGCCATATGAGCATTCACATCAAATCCGACGGCCGGGAGGGCCTGCTCACCGGCGATGTCGCCCACCATCCCTGCCAGATGGCCCATCTCGACTGGTCGTCGACGGCGGATTCCGAGCCCCAGCAGTCGGCGAAGACCCGGCGCGAGCTGTTCTCGCGGTTTGCCGATGCGCCGACGCTGGTGATCGGAGGCCACTTCAATGCCGGCCATATCAAGCGCGAGGGAGCCGCCTTCAAATTCATCGCTTTGGGGTCGTAAGGTCCTTGTAGGGTGGGCAAAGCGAAGCGTGCCCACCATTCAAACCGACGGTCTGAGAGATGGTGGGCACGGCGCAAGCGCGCCTTTTGCCCACCCTACGAAGCCTTTACAAAACGAGGGGGTGCAATGCGGTACGCATCGGCAGTTGAATTTCCCCCCGCGCTGTTCCAAAAGCATTCCAAGTCGCAAAGTCCTCAAGAAAACCCGCCAGGGAGTGAAAAATGAAGCTTGTTCGTTACGGCGCCAAGGGTGCGGAAAAGCCCGGCCTGATCGATAAATCCGGCCAGTTGCGCGACCTTTCGGGCCATGTCGGGGACCTCGACGGTGCGGCCTATGCGCCGGCCTCGCTGGCCAAGCTCGCGGCGCTGGACGCCTCCAAGCTGCCCGCCGTCTCTGGCTCGCCGCGGCTCGGCGCGCCCGTCACCGGCATCTCCAAATTCGTCGCCATCGGCCTCAACTATGTCGATCACGCCAAGGAAACCGGCAACCCGATTCCGCCCGAGCCGATCTTCTTCATCAAGGCCAACACTTCGCTCAGCGGCCCCAACGATCCCGTGGAGAAGCCGCGCGGATCGACCAAGCTGGACTGGGAAGTCGAGATCGCGGCCATCATCGGCACCCGTGCCAAATACGTTTCCGAGGCCGATGCCCTCAACCACGTTGCCGGCTATTGCGTCTGCAACGACGTCTCGGAACGTAATTTCCAGATCGAACGTGGCGGTCAGTGGACCAAGGGCAAGTCGCACGACACCTTCGGTCCGGTCGGCCCATGGCTGGTGACCAAGGACGAAATCGCCGACGTGCAGAAGCTGTCGCTATGGCTCGACGTCAACGGCCAGCGCCGCCAGACCGGGTCGACCTCGACCATGATCTTCAACATGGCGAAGTGCATTTCCTATGTCTCGCAGTTCATGACGCTGCTGCCCGGCGACATCGTCACCACAGGCACGCCCCCCGGCGTCGGCACCGGCATGAAGCCGCCGCAGTTCCTCAATGTCGGCGACGTCGTGACCCTCGGCATCGAAGGCCTCGGCGAGCAGCGCCAGGAAATCGTCGCGGCGTAAACTTCTGGTCCCACGTCATGGCCGGGGCGTGAGCGCGGAGCGCGTCTTCGCACTTCTCCCCGGGCATAACGAAGAACAAGACCATCAAAGGGATTTCAAAAATGAAACTCACCTTCTCTCCCGCCTCGCCATTTGCCCGCAAAGTGCGCATCGCCGCGATCGAGACCGGCCTGATCGACAAGATCGAGTTCACTCCGGCGGCGGTCGTCCCGGGGCAGCCCAATGAGGAATATTCCAAGATCACGCCGCTGAAGAAGCTGCCGGTGCTGATCCTCGACAATGGCGACGTCATTCTCGATTCCTACGTCATCGTCGAATACCTCGACGAACTCGCCGGCGGTAACAAGCTGATCCCGGCTTCCGGACCTGAGCGTTGGCGGGTCAAGAGCGACCATTCGCTGCTGCAGGGCATGCTCGATTCGATGCTGCTGTGCCGCTACGAGAAAATGGTGCGCCCCGAGGGGTTGCGCTGGAGCGACTGGCACAAGGACCACTGGAACCGGGCCTGGGCCGGCATGGCGCGGTTCGAGACCAGGCCCGATGTGCTGTCGGGGCCGTTCAATATCGCCCAGATCGGCCTCGTCTGCGTGCTCGGCTATGCCGACTTCCGC
>JAIEPP010000128.1 GCA_019748335.1 Xanthobacteraceae bacterium | reverse complement strand
GTTCCCGTCGGCGCCGGCACGCTCGGCCGCATCATGAACGTGATCGGCGAGCCGATCGATGAAGCCGGTCCGATCAAGGCCGATGGCGTCCGCCCGATCCACGCCGAGGCGCCGTCCTATACCGACCAGTCCACCGAAGCTGAAATTCTCGTCACCGGCATCAAGGTCGTCGACCTGCTGGCGCCCTACGCCAAGGGCGGCAAGATCGGCCTGTTCGGCGGCGCCGGCGTCGGCAAGACCGTGCTGATTCAGGAGCTGATCAACAACGTCGCGAAGGCGCATGGCGGTTATTCGGTGTTCGCCGGCGTCGGCGAGCGAACCCGCGAAGGCAACGACCTCTACCACGAGTTCATCGAATCCAAGGTCAACGCCGATCCGAACAATCCCGATCCGAACGTCAAGTCGAAGTGCGCTCTGGTGTTCGGACAGATGAACGAGCCGCCCGGCGCCCGCATGCGCGTCGCGCTGTCGGGTCTGACGGTCGCCGAGAATTTCCGCGATCAGGGCCAGGACGTGCTGTTCTTCATCGACAACATCTTCCGCTTCACCCAAGCCGGCTCCGAAGTGTCGGCGCTGCTCGGCCGTATTCCTTCCGCCGTGGGCTATCAGCCGACGCTCGCCACCGACATGGGCGCGCTGCAGGAGCGCATCACCACCACCCACAAGGGTTCGATCACTTCGGTGCAGGCGATCTACGTGCCCGCCGACGACTTGACCGACCCGGCGCCCGCGACCTCGTTCGCGCATCTGGACGCCACCACGGTGCTGAACCGCGCGATCTCGGAAAAGGGCATCTACCCGGCGGTGGACCCGCTCGACTCGACCTCGCGCATGCTGTCCCCGCTGATCGTCGGCGAAGAGCACTATCAGACCGCGCGTATGGTTCAGCAGGTGCTGCAGCGTTACAAGTCACTGCAGGACATCATCGCCATTCTCGGCATGGACGAATTGTCGGAAGAAGACAAAATCGCCGTCGCCCGCGCCCGCAAGATCGAGCGCTTCCTGTCGCAGCCGTTCCACGTCGCCGAAATCTTCACGGGATCGCCGGGCAAGTTCGTCGACCTCGCCGACACCATCAAGGGCTTCCGCGCCATCTGTGAAGGCAAGTACGATCACCTTCCTGAGGCCGCCTTCTACATGGTCGGTGCGATCGAAGAAGCCGTCGAGAAGGGCAAGAAGCTCGCGGCCGAAGCAGCTTAATATTACTAACGCTGTGCCGTCACCCTGAGGTGCGAGCGCAGCGAGCCTCGAAGGGCGACCTCTGTCATCCTTCGAGGGCCGCAAGGGCGGCCACCTCAGGATGACGACCGCCTTTGTAGTTTGCGCGAAACGGATTTTCCGATGGCCACCTTCCACTTCGATCTGGTTTCACCCGAAAAGCTCGCCTTCTCCGGCGAAGTCGATCAGGTTGACGTCCCCGGCATGGAAGGCGATTTCGGCGTCCTGGCCGGACATGCGCCGATCGTGGCCGCGATCCGCCCGGGCATCCTGACGATTATCACCGGCGGCGTGCAGCAGAAGATCATTGTGCTCGGCGGCCTTGCTGAAATGTCCGAGAAGGGCCTCACCGTGCTCGCCGACGTCGCTACCTCGACGGCCGAGCTCGACCGCGCGCTGTTCGCCGAGACCATCACCGAGATGGAAGCCAAGCTCGCCGAGAAGGATGGCTCCGAACTCGACCACGCGCTGGAACGGCTGGATCATTTCAAGAGCATCCAGCAAGAACTCAGTACGACGGCAATGCACTAAGCCCCGGGGCAACGCTCCGGGGCACACGGAAGGCCCGAATGAATTCAGCGCCTGTCACATCGTGACGGGCGCTTTTTTGTATCTTCCGGTTGCGAGAGCCGGTCCTAACCCCGGGGCGAAATCGCTATAGTTGCGCCTGGGAAGTTCTGACGGCATTCTGCCGGTGCATAATTTGTCCGAGGCGGTTTTTCATGAAACGCAAGATCGCGGCGATTTTTGCAGCCGATATTGCCGGCTACAGCCGACTGGTTGCCGAGGACGAGGAAGAAACGCTGCGGCGGCTGGCGTCCTACCGTCAGGTCACCGACGATTTCATCGCCAAAGGCGGCGGCCGGATCTTCAACACCGCGGGTGACGCCGTCCTCGCCGAATTTCCGAGCGCGGTCGAAGCCGTGCGCTGTGCGATCGACATCCAGGAAAGCCTGCGTACCCGGAACATGGCGTATCCGCCGAGCCGGCAGATGGCCTTCCGCATCGGCATCACCATCGGCGACGTGGTCGAGCGCGACGGCGATCTGCTCGGCGACGGCGTCAACATCGCGGCGCGCCTCGAAGGCCTCGCCGAGGTCGGCGGCATCTGTATCTCGCGCGCGGTACATGAACAGGTCGCCAACAAGCTGTCGGTGCAGTTCGCCGATATCGGCGCGCAGGAAGTGAAGAACATCCCGACGCCGGTGCATGCCTACATGGTGGCGATGCGCCGCGAGGACGGGACCTACGCGACACCGCAAGTCAAAAAGCCGGTCAAGCCCGCGGGCTCGCCGCAGCCGAACTGGATGTGGCCAGTGGCGGTCACGCTGGTCAGCCTGGCCGCGATCGGTGTCGGCGGCTTTCTCTATTTCACCAAGCTGGAGACGCAGGCTGTCAAGGTCGAAGCCCCCGCAGTAAGTGTGAGCCCGGCGCCATCGGCGGCACCAACTCCGGCAGTTGCGCCTGCGCCGGTATCCACGACCCCAGCGCCGGCATCCAAAGTCGCGACGTCCCCGCCGCCGATCGGTTCGACGGAGAAATTCGCGGCCGCATCTGTTCCGTTCGTCAGCGAGCGGACCCGGGCTGCGTTTGGCAATGAGTATGTGCCGGCCACCGATTTCAAGGCCGTCTCGCTCAATGTCGGCGGGTTCAGCGCGTTCGTCACCGGGCAAGTCAGCGAAGAAACCGCGAAGACCGCGGCCGTCGAGCAATGCCAGAAGCGTGCGGACGCGGCGCAGTCGCCGCGGAAATGCGAGTTGTATGCGGTCGGGGACACCGTGGTCTATCCGCACGGCAAACCGCCGCTGCCGTCGCAGCCCTGGATCAGGCGCGATTTCGCGACCGAGCATCCATTCGCGGCCAGGGACACGCCGCTGATACGCGATCAGGGCAAGACGAGGCTTGAGACGATTTATGTGCCGGGCCGAAAGACCAAGGCGATCGCGCTGGGCCCGGGGGGCGCATACTTCTTTCTCACGGGCATCGATGCGGTTGACGAGGCCTTGCGGCGAGCCCTCGAGTCATGCGGTGCGATCGCCGGCGGCCCCTGCTTGATCGTCGCCCTCGACGACAACTTCGCCGTTCCGATTCCGACCACACTGAGGGTCACCGGGTTCTTCAAGGTTGCCGGCAACGGGGTGATCAGCCCTGAAGTACGCGACGATGTCGCTCGCCGGCTCACTGACGCGACCAGCGGTTGGAACGCGGTCGCCGTGGGTGCCGCCGGCCGGACGGGGCTGGGATTGAAAGCGGCCTCCGAACAGGCCGCGGTCAATGGTGCGCTGGCCGATTGCGTCAAGCGTGACAGCGATTGCCATGTCATCGCGATCGGCCCGTTCTCGGTCGGGCCGAACTAGAGCGTTTTCGAGCGAAGTGGATCCCGGTTCGCGCGAAGAAAACGCGTCAAAATAAAAAGCTTTGGCGCTTGCGGGCGCGAAATATCAAAACAAAAGCTGCGGTCCGGAAAGCATATCGATCATCCAAACGTCGATCATTGCGTATGTCGGAATTTTTCGGAAGCGGCAGGACTCCGAGGGATCTGTCCGCTCGACCGCCAACTCGAGGCCAGCAACATGAACAGCGCGCGATAGCCCTGATATCGCGCAGCGGGGCGGGTTCTCTCTCGCCCGCCCATGATCAAGAGACCGCCTTGATCGCGCAGCTGCCATTCCCAGGCCCGCCGGCGCTTGATCACAATCACTTCCTTCATGTCAGGCAAAACATCTCGCGGTGCAGGTTATTCCGAATGTCCGTCACGGACGCAATGTCGTTATAACGGTTACGGATGAACTGGCGATGAGTTGCAGAAAAAACGATATCGAAAAGAGA
>JAIEPP010000042.1 GCA_019748335.1 Xanthobacteraceae bacterium | reverse complement strand
TGAACCGCCCCGGGTTTACCGGAGGCTGTTTGGTTTAAGTTATGCCGCCATGGCGGTTTGTTCCAGCATGGCGTAGTAGCGTTGCTCGGCTTCGGCCGGCGGGATGTTGCCGATGGGCTCGAGGAGCCGTCGGTTGTTGAACCAGTCGACCCATTCGAGGGTGGCGAACTCGACGGCCTCGAAGCTGCGCCATGGTCCCCGCCGATGGATCACCTCAGCCTTGTAGAGACCGTTGATGGTTTCGGCGAGAGCGTTGTCATAGGAATCTCCGACGCTGCCGACAGAAGGTTCAACACCAGCTTCAGCCAAGCGCTCGGTGTACTTGATGGATACGTATTGGCTGCCTCTGTCGCTGTGGTGCACGAGCCCGCCACGATGGACCGGCCGTCGATCATGTAGTGCCTGCTCCAGCGCATCGAGCACGAAGCCAGCATGCGCTGTGCGTGATACCCGCCAACCCACGATCCTGCGGGCATAGGCGTCGATCACGAAGGCGACGTAGACAAAGCCGGTCCAGGTCGCGACATAGGTGAAGTCGGAGAGCCAGAGGACATTCGGCCTTGGCGCCTTGAACTGGCGATTGACGTGATCCAGCGGGCACGGCGCGGCTTTGTCGCTGATCGTGGTCTTGACCGGTTTGCCGCGGATAACCCCTTGTAAGCCCATGTCCCGCATCAGCCGCGCCACTGTGCAACGGGCAACGTCGAAGCCTTCACGCCTGAGCTGTCGCCAGACCTTGCGCACGCCATAGACTCGGAAGTTCTCGTCAAAGACGCGCCGGACCTCGATCTTCAGCCTGGCATCCTGGCTGGCGCGCGCCGACAGCCTGTCCGGATCGCGTCGCTTGGCGGCATGGGCGTGGTAGGTCGAAGGGGCGATCGGCAAGACCTTGCAGATCGGCTCGACCCCATGCGCCCCACGATGATCGTCGATGAAGGCGATCATGGCTTGGACCGGCGGTCGAGCTCCGCCATCGCAAAATAAGCGCTTGCCTTACGCAGGATCTCGTTGGCCTGCCGAAGCTCGCGGTTCTCCCGCTCAAGAGCCTTCAGCTTGTCGGCCATGTTGGTTGGAACGCCGGCACGCTGCCCGCTGTCGACCTCGGCCTTCTTGACCCAGTCATGCAGCGTCTGCGGCGTGCAGCCGATCTTGGCCGCAACGGAAGTCACCGCCGCCCATCGAGACGGGTGCTCGCCGGCGTGATCCAGAACCATCCGAACCGCTCGGGCCCGGACCTCGGGTGAAAACTTGTTCGTCGTCTTGCTTGTCATGGCTCCATCCTCTCAGGAGTTGGAGCCTCCGGCAAACCCGGGGCGGTTCAAGGACTGCGCAACCGCGCGCCCGTCTAAACCCGTCGCTAAGGCCGGCGTCGCCGCCTCACGCCCGCTGTCGGGCCGTTTTTGTACCGAGTTCGTCTTTAACGGAATCGAAGCGTTTTAGAAGATGGTCGATTCATGGGACCTTAGTGTTTGCCCCTAGCGTCACGTCTGCAAACAGCAGCGAGCCCGATCATCATCGCATCATCCAAACCACAGTCAAGTTTCTAAAGGACGAAACCGGGGCCACCGATCGAATATGGATTGATCGTCGCGGGCATCGCGGTTGCGATCATTACCGCCGTCAAAGGCGTTGGCTCTGCCTTAAGACATTGCGGCACACGACCAGAAAATCGGTATGCTCCGTAGGCCGCCGTCGGACCGCATTTATTGGCGTGAGCGCGACTGATGACGGCCTTCTCTCGCATACAGATGTAAAGATTCGAAACCCATCCAAACACAATAAAATCCAAGCGATGAGACCGGTGTACCAAAACAGCGTGTCAATCATTGATGCGTTCTCTACTCTTACACGACCGCTTTTACCCACAACCCACCGCAGTTAGTCCGGAAACGGCGTCTCGGATAATTATCCTCCATGCCGTTTTCGGTCAAAGCCTACATCGGCGATCACGTCTTGACCTGCGCAGCCGAAGCCGCAAAAGAGGCGTTCGCAAAAGCGTTTGTTTGGCGGGTCGTCAACAATAGCAGACTCTCGATCCGCGACGGCATCAAAACATATTCGATCGCCGAGTTCTCGTCGGTGATTGCGAGCTTCCCGACCTAGCCGATTCGCAAATTGCCGGCCGACTCCTTGCCGGCGCGGTCCGTGACGATCTCGTAGCTGATCTTGGCGCCTTGAGCGAGGCCGCTAAAACCCGCCTTTTTCAACCGCGGAGATGTGCACGAATACATTGTTGCCGCCGCCATCCGGCTGTATGAAGCCATAACCCTTTGTCCGGTTGAACAACTTAACCGTACCTGTCGCCACTAGCCGCACTCCGTTTGAGAATGCCGGCAGCCCGGTCCGCGGCCGACGCACGGCAAGAAAAACCCGCCCCGAGGTCGAATTCGGGCGGGTTTCTGTTGCATCGAGTCTCGCGGTGCGTTGGGGGCTCATCCGCGATTAGTTGAGATATATCCAGGGATCGGTCTAAAAACGTGGAAATTCCAGACCGGATTCAAGAGGACTCAAATGAAAAACTACGCTGAACTGATCGAGCCGAGCATCAAGAAATTGCGGTTGGCGATCGCGCTCAACATGCGCGCTCAGTTCGACGTAACCGCCAGCACGGCGCTGGCCGAGGTGCTCCAGTTTATGGCGATGCAGTTGGATCAGCATGCGATCAATCGTCGCGAGCGTTCCGAGAGCCTGGCCAGCCTTCAGGCGGAGATTGATCAGCTCCGAGCCGAGATCGAGACATTCAAGATCGTCTATGGGCGCAGTGTCGTGCGTCGACCGACAAGTTGGTTAAGATCAGTAATCCGAAGAATATGGGAATAGCGGGCAAGGTTCGCTGCGTTCCATGTCCTGTTTGATGGAAGGCTTCCTAGACGATCACGCGCTGTCGGTGATTATCGCGACGGCGAGGGATGCATTCGCTAAAGCAACAGATGGCACGACCGCGGTCGATTCAGCAACGTCACTATCAGCGACGGTACCGTTACCCATTCCATCGTTTCATTAGCATTAGCTATGGTCAGCCTGGAGATCGAAAAAATGGGCACGACGCTGCCAATGCGACGACCGAAGGCGGTCAGATGGCGTCCAGGTCGCTCGGGCTCATAATGTCCCGTCGGCTTCGCGGACGGATTGATCCGTAGTTTTCAGTTTCGGCGAAACCAAGAGTACAGGCCACACGACAGACAGCGCGTTGAAAATCAACCGAACCATCAACCACTCGATTATCCCCATGTGGCGGCCCCCAACAGATTCAAGCTCCGCCTGACCCTGCGCGAACGATTTATTATTAAGCTCTGCGCCGCCGTTCTTGTTTGCGGATTACCCTTAAGTTGCGCAACTGCTCGGTCGCGTCACGACCGCTGGACGGTATTTATATGCCGCGGCGTTCCTATCAATGGGTTCTTAGATTTCATGCACACCTTCGATGGCCGCGGCGGTATGGCGCGTCGATCCGCTTGGAGACGACGCCTTCAAGCCGCATGCAGCGAACGTGGCGGAGTACGGTCTCGCCGTCCCCGCCCGAGCAAGGCGCGCATGCCTTCCCACCTGTAATCGACACCGCGCGTGGGCTCCGCCATCGCACGGATCGACAACTATCGCCGGTTCGGGAGCACGCGACGGCTCTGCTGCGCGGCTCAGCACCCGCACGCGGCTCGCCCCGTATCTCCGGCTGATGCCGATCAGGAACGCATCCATAGAGTGCTCATTGTCGTCCATGGGGCAATGTTGGCGCGACAGCTGAAGTGGACCCCGGAGCGTTCGATCAAAATATTGTCCATAAAGTTAAGCTGCAGGCCCAAGCGATTTTGCGCCTAAGCCCACCATTCCAGCGATTCGACAAAGTTCCATCCAAGAAAGGGAAATTTTTCGAGCCGCGATAGCCTACCAGGAAGAAACGCAGGTGGCGGGAAGAAGCCCACGCAGCTGCTGTGGCCGCCGACCTCGAACACTTGGCCGCCTTGTAAAAAGTAAGCGTAGCGGCGAGGCCCTTCAGATTGTTTGTGCGCAGACTTGGGAGCACCGTTAGAAGAGTCATCTTCGGCA
>JAIEPP010000557.1 GCA_019748335.1 Xanthobacteraceae bacterium | reverse complement strand
TGGCGGCACGGATCGAACCCCGCCCAAATGCCCGGTTGACAGCATGTCGCACCCGGGGCCTCATGGCCCGGTCGCGCTGGCCGCAACACACCCTCTCGGAGGGGACCGCGGCCGCCTAAAAACGTCAACGAAATGCTGGAAACCCGCAAGGAAAACCCCATGCGCAAAATTCTCGCCATCGCCGCACTTGCCGCGATTTCGGCTCTCTCGCTTTCCGTCGCGCCCGCGCAGGCGCAAACCCCGATCAAGATCATGGTCGGCGGCATCGACAAGCAGATTTACCTGCCGGCGAAACTCGCCGCCCAGCTCGGCTTCTTCAAGGAGCAGGGCCTCGATGTCGAACTGTTCAACTCGACCTCGGGCTCGCAGGCCGCGACCGCGCTGCTGGCGCGCGAGGTGCAGGGCGTGGTTGGATTCTACGACCACACCATCGACCTGCAATCCAAAGGCAAGTTCATCACCTCGGTGGTGCAGTTCGCCGTCGCCCCGGGCGAAGTGGTATTGGTGAAGGCCGCCGACGCCGACAAATTGAAGGACCCCGCCAACTGGAAGGGCCAGGCGCTCGGCGTCACCGGCCTCGGCTCGGCGACCGACTTCCTCACCCGAGCGCTGGCGGCGAAGGCCGGACTGAAGGTGCAGGATTACACGCTGGTCCCGGTCGGCGCCGGCGACACGTTTCTGGCCGGCATGCAGCAGGGCAAGATCGTTTCCGGCATGACCACCGAGCCGACGGTAGCGCGCGCGGTGAAGAACGGCACCGCCAAAGTTGGCATCGACCTGCGCACGCCGGAAGCTACTCGCGCCGCTCTCGGCGGCGATTATCCCGCCGCCTGCCTCTACATGGATCGCGCCTGGATGGAAGCCAACAAGGAGACCGCGCAGAAGGTGGTCAACGTGATGGTCAAGACGCTGAAATGGATGAACTCGCATTCGCCGGAGGAAATCGCGGCCGCGATGCCGAAGGATTATTACGCCGGCGACCTCGGTCTCTATGTACAGGGCCTCAAGGAAGGTCGCGCGCAATATTCGCCCGACGGCATGATGCCGCAAGGCGCGCCGGAATCGGTGCTCAAGGTGCTGTCGAGCTTCTCGCCGAACGTGCAGGGCAAGACGATCGATCTCTCGAAGACCTACACCACGGAATTCGTGATCAAGGCCAACGCGACGCATTGAGGCTTCCTTTTCCCTCCCCCCTTGCGGGGGAGGGCTAGGGAGGGGGGCCGGCACGGGCGGCGTCTGCGGCTCACCCCTCTCCCCCATTCTCCCCCGCAAGGGGGGAGGGAGCGCACCGATTTCGCGGAGGCACCGCGACCAAACTGGATCTAGATTTTCACATGGATGCCAAATCCCCCTCCGCCGTCGAGCTGAAACACGTCGCCCGGCGGTTCGTGACGCCGACCGGCGAGATCTTGTCGGCGCTGGAGGATTTCGACCTCACCATCGCGCCCGGCGAGTTCTTTGCCATTGTCGGCCCGACCGGCTGCGGCAAGTCGACGACGCTGGGACTGATCGCGGGGCTGGCAAAACCGCAAGCCGGCGAAGTCACGCTGTTCGATGCGCCGGTCGACGGTGTCGACAGCCGGGTCGGATTCGTGTTCCAGCAGGACGCGGTATTCCCCTGGCGCAACGTGCTCGGCAACGTGATGGCGGGGCCGCTGTTCCGGGGCGTGCCGCGCGCCGAAGCCGAGACCACCGCGCGCGACTGGATCAATCGCGTCGGGCTGAAGGGGTTCGAGGACCATCATCCGCACCAGCTCTCCGGCGGCATGCGCAAGCGCGTCGCGCTGGCGCAGACCTTCATCAACAATCCGCAGGTGCTGTTGATGGACGAGCCGTTCTCGGCGCTCGACGTCCAGACCCGCGAACTGATGCAGGAAGAGCTGTTGCACCTGTGGGCGCAGGCGAAATCGGCGGTGCTGTTCGTCACCCACGATCTCGACGAAGCGATATTGCTCGCCGACCGCGTCGCGGTGTTGACCACGCGTCCGGCACGGGTGAAGTCGGTGCACCGCATCGACCTGCCGCGCCCGCGCAACGTCGCGACCCTGCGCTACGACGAGAAATTCATCACGATCGCGCGGAAAATTTCCGACGATCTGCGCGAGGAAGTGATGCGCGCACGGGCGGGGCATTGAGCCATGGCTGAAACCAGCATCTCACCTCCCGCCGTCCGCATGGAAACCATGGTCGAACGGCAGCGCCGCCGCGCGCGGCTGGTGCTGGCGCTGCGGCTCGCGGTGCTGGTGATTCTGGTCGGCGGCTGGGAACTCGGCGTGCGCTTTGGCCTGATCGATCCGTTCTTCTTCGGTCAGCCCTCAGGGATCGTCGACAAGCTGATCGACTGGTCCGAGAACGGCACCTCGATCGGCCCCCTGTGGAAGCAGGTCTGGGTGACGATCTACGAAGCCGGTGCCGGCTTCCTGATCGGCGCCGTGATGGGCATCCTGTGCGGCATCGCGCTCGGCCGCAACCAACTGCTGTCGGACGTGTTCTCGATCTACATCAAGGTCGCCAACTCGATCCCGCGCGTGGTGCTGGGCTCGATCTTCATCGTCGCGCTGGGCCTCGGCGCCGCCTCAAAGATCGCGCTCGCCGTCGTGATGGTGTTCTTCGTGGTGTTCGCCAACGCCTTCCAGGGCGTGCGCGAGGCCGACAAGAATCTGATCGCCAACGCCCGCATCCTCGGCGCCAGCGACTGGCAGATGACCCGCGCGGTGGTGATCCCGTCGGCGCTGTCGTGGATCCTCGCCAGCCTTCACGTAAGCTTCGGCTTCGCCTTGGTCGGCGCCATCGTCGGCGAATTTTTGGGGGCCCGCGAAGGCATGGGCCTGCTGATCGCCACCGCGCAGGGCTCGTTCGATTCCAACGGCGTATTCGCCGCGATGATCGTGATCGCCGTGGTGGCCCTGATCGCCGAATGGCTGCTGACGATGATCGAGGATCGCCTGCTGACCTGGCGCCCGGAGACCACGGCGAACGAGTGATCAGTGCTGCTCCTAATCCCTCCCCCTTGTGGGGAGGGATTAGATCAGTGCTGCAGCCGCACGCCGACCATCACCACCGTTGACGCTGTGCTGTTGCCCGGCAGGTTCGACTCCAGCCCGTCACGGCGCAGCGTGCCCTTGAGCCAGATGTTGCGATTCATCTTGTAGATCAGATCGCCCGAGAGCCCGTAGATCTTGTCGTGGCGGCTGTCGCCCTGGTAGTCGAGCGAGCCCCAGGTGAACTTGCCGACCGCCGTCAGCCAGCGGCGAAAGTCGTGATCGACTTCGACGGTGTAGACATGCGTCAGCACGCCCGATGTGCCGGGCAGCGTGGTTTCGGAGATCGCGGTGTCGGAATAGAATTTGGCCGTCGTCAGCGGCGTCGCGGTCCAGGTCAGCGAGGACGAAACCAGCAGGCCTTCGAGGCGATTGAGCCGGGTGTCGACGTAGTCGCGCGCGGCGTAGCCGACGCCGATTTCGCCGGTCAGCAGCCGCGAGAATTCGAAACTGCTGCCGCCCTTGACGTAGCCGCCCGAAGAGTCGCGCGCGTAGCCGCTGCGGTCGAGCCTGACGTCATGCACGCGGCTGTCGCCCTGCAACTCGACGAATGGTTTGACGCCGGGCATCAGATCGTAGCTGACGCGGCCGATGCCGCCAAACTGGTTGAAGTTGCGGTCGTCGTTGGTGGATAAGGTGCCGTCGGTCAGCTTGGAGTCGGTATAAGCAGTGCGATCGACGGTGGCGCCGGCGGAAATCTGCAGCCGGTTAAACGTCTGGTCGACGCCGACGGTGCCGCCGAACGAGGCATAGACCGGATACTTGGCGAGGCCGGCCTGAATGTTCGGACTGCCGGGATTGTCGGTCGCCACTCGAAGGCGCGCCTGCGCCAGAATCCTTGTGTCGCTGGTGACGTCGAGACGGCCATCGGCATGGCCGGTGAAATCAGGCCGATCGATATTGACCGGCGCCGACGAGATCGTGCCGTCGGTCGGCGGCGGAAAGGTGTTGCCATAGCCCGTGAACGAGCCGCGCAAGTCGGCG
>JAIEPP010000231.1 GCA_019748335.1 Xanthobacteraceae bacterium | reverse complement strand
GCCGGAGTGTTTCTGCCAAACCTGTATGCTCGTGGGCGCATTTGTTTTGATGCACAGGCCTGTGAGACCACGAGTGCGGCGCGCACCCGGTCTTCCCTGCGCCCTCTCTGATTGGAGAGGGCAAGGTTTTCTTTCAAAGCTTCGGGCAAATCATGCCGCGAGAGCGATTTTCGTTGTCATCGTCCGCGCGGGCGGACGATCCAGTATCCTAGAGACGCCAGCGATTGAACCAATAAGCCGCGGCGCACCGGATCCCCCCGCATGCGCGGGGGATGACGGTTGTGAGGGGCGCTTCGCTCCATCCTCCGTCATTGCGAGGTGCGAAGCGACGGGCCTGTAAGTTTTTCTCCTCGCAGAGATCAGAACCAGAATCAAAACAGGAACAACTTAGAATCAAGCCGAGATCATCGTTCCTGTTTCGAGCTATTAAATTACAGGCCCGACGCGGCAATCCATCTTGCTGCGTAAAGAAAGAATGGATTGCTTCGCTTCGCTCGCAATGACGGTGGCCGGTGCGTTCCCCCGCGCCCAACCCGTCCCGGCGCAACCACTCAACGCAAGACAGGCTTCAAATTCGGCCGCTCCATCCCGGAGCGCGGGACAGGATCAGGTCGGGGATCGGGCGGTGCCAGACCGCCAGGAATCAGGAGGGAATCGTGCCGGTTCGCTATTACGACTGGATCGCCCATTTTGGCCGCCGCACTCCGGACAAGATCGCCGTCGTCGATCTCGCCAGCCAGCGCCGCTTGTCCTATTCGCAATTCGACCGACGCATCTCGCGACTCGCGTCTCACTTGCGCGAAAAACTCGGCGTCAAGCGCGGCGACCGGGTCGCGGTGCTGGCGCTGAACACATCGGATACGCTGGAGGTGCAGTTCGCCTGTTTCCGGATCGGCGCCGTGTTCCTGCCGCTGAACAACCGGCTGACGGTGCCGGAATTGCAGTTCATCGTCGGCGATTCCGCGCCCACGGTGATGATCCACGATACGGATCTGGCGGAGGTCGCGCTTGCCGTCGCCAAACTCTGCAACGTCTCGTCGGCGCTGCTGTTCGGGCCCGGGGGCTCCTATGAAGCGGCGATCGCGGCAGCTAAGCCGCTCGGCACATCCGAGGTCGTCACACTCGATGACATCTCGACCATCATGTACACCTCCGGCACCACGGGCCAACCCAAGGGTGCGATCATCACCCACGGCATGACGTTCTGGAACTGCGTCAATCTCGGCGGCCCCGCTTTCATCTCGCCGTCGACGGTGCTGCTCACCGTGCTGCCGCTGTTCCATACCGGCGGGCTCAATTGCTACACCAACCCGGTGCTGCATTCCGGCGGCACCGTGCTGATCATGCGCGCGTTCGATCCAGGCCAGGCGCTGCAACTGATCAGCGATGCGTCGAACGGCATCAATCAGTTCTTCGGCGTGCCCTCGATCTACCAGTTCATGGCGCAGCATCCGGCGTTCGCCACCGCCGACTTCTCCAGGCTGGTGATCGGCGGTGTCGGCGGCGCGCCGATGCCGGTGCCGCTGTTGAAGGTGTGGGAAGAACGCGGCGTTGCGCTTCAGCAGGGTTACGGCATGACCGAGACCAGCCCGGCCGTGCTGACGCTCGACAAGGAGGACGCGGTGCGGAAGGCCGGCTCGTCAGGCAAGCCGGTGCTGCACACGGAAGTGCGGATCGTTCGTCCCGATGGAAGCGATGCCGATGTCGGCGAACTCGGCGAACTCTGGGTCAGGGGACCCAATGTCACGCCCGGCTACTGGAACCGGCCGGACGCCAACGCGTCATCCTTCACCGACGGATGGCTGCACACCGGCGACGCGACGCGGGTCGACGCCGAAGGCTTCTACTACATCGTCGACCGCTGGAAGGACATGTACATCTCCGGCGGCGAGAACGTCTATCCGGCCGAGGTCGAAAACGTGCTGCATCAAATTCCGGCAATTGCCGAAGCCGCGGTCATCGGCGTTCCCAACGAGCAATGGGGCGAGGTCGGGATGGCGATCGTCGCGGTCAGGCCCGGTCATACCCTTGCCGCCGAAGCGATTCATGCGCATTGTGCCGCCAATCTGGCGCGGTTCAAATGCCCGCGCCTGATCGAGTTTGTGGAAGCCCTGCCGCGCAACGCGACCGGGAAGATCCACAAGCCGACGCTGCGGAATCATTTCGGCGTGTCCAAAGCCACCGATGCGGCCAGGGCGATCGCCTCCTGAAACTGCCGATTCAAAAAGAGCAACCGCCGCGATTTCGTTCATCCATCTCAAAACAAAGAAACCAGGGAAGAAAATTTTATGAAGAACAAGAAACTCACTTTGCTTGCTGCGGCCGCGGCACTGTCGCTGCTATCGACGCAAGGCGCACTGGCGCAGAAGAAATACGACACCGGCGCTTCCGATACCGAAATCAAGATCGGCAATGTCGAGGCCTATAGCGGCCCGGCTTCGGCCTACGGCATCATCGGCAAGACCGAGGAAGCCTATTTCAAGATGATCAACGACCAGGGCGGCGTCAACGGCCGCAAGATCAACTGGATCTCCTATGACGACGGCTACAGCCCGCCGAAGACGGTGGAGCAGGTCCGTAAATTGATCGAGAGCGACGAGGTGTTCCTGGTGTTCAACGCGCTGGGCACGCCGACCCAGACCGCGGTGCAGAAGTATCACAACGCCAAGAAGGTCCCGCAGCTGTTCCTCGCCACCGGCGCCAGCAAGTGGAACGACCCGAAGGATTTTCCCTGGACCATGGGCTATCAGCCGAGCTACCGCGTCGAGGCGAGAATCTTCGCGAAGTACATTCTGAAGAACAAGCCGGGCGCCAAGGTCGCGGTGTTCTATGCCAATGACGATTTCGGCAAGGACTACGTCGCCGGCCTGAAGGACGTGTTCGCCGACAAGGCCTCCAGCATCATCGTCGCCGAGGAGAGCTACGAGACCACCGAGCCGTCGATCGATTCCCACATCGTGAAATTGAAGGGCACCGGCGCCGACGTGTTCGTCAACATCTCGACGCCGAAATTCGCAGCGCAGGCGATCAAGAAGATGGCCGAGCTGGAATGGAAGCCGATGCACCTGATGACCGACGTCTCGATCTCGATCGGCGCCGTGATGAAGCCCGCCGGGTTCGAGGCTTCCGAAGGCGTGCTGTCGGCCGGATACCTGATGGACGCGTCCGATCCGCAGTGGAAGAACAATGAAGGCATGAAGAAGTTTCTGGCCTTCATCGACAAGTACATGCCGGGCGCCAACGTCGCCGACACCAACGTCGTCTACGGCTACTCCGCGGCGCAGACCATGGTGCAGGTCTTGAAGCAGGCCGGCGACAACCTGACCCGGGAGAACGTGATGAAGCAGGCCGCCAGCCTGAAGGGCTTTGCGCCTGACGTCATCCTGCCCGGCATCACCATCAACACCGGGCCTGCCGACTTCGCGCCGATCGAACAGTCGCAGATGATGCGGTTCAAGAACGGCCAGTGGGAACTGTTCGGCGAAATCATCAGCGCCGAGACCGGTGGTTAGAGCGTTTTCAAGCGAAGTGGGTACCGGTTCGCGTGAAGAAAACGCGTCAAAATAAAGAGCTGGGACCCGGTTCTGATTCAATCAGAACCGGGTCCCAGGCTAAAAGCAAAAAGCCCGCTGGCATATCGCCAGCGGGCTCTTCTATTCGGAAGCCGATCGAAGGATCCCAGTACGTCCGTGGTAATCCGTTATCGATCGCCCGGGGCGCCTTCGCGTGAAGCCGGTACCGGCTCACACAGAGAGAACGCCTCCAAACTTTTTTGGACTAGACGCGGAGGTTTTCCGCGCTGGTCTTGCCGCGCTTGCTGTCGACCTTCGCTTCGTAGGAGATCTTCTGACCTTCATTGAGCGAGCTCAGACCAGCACGTTCGACGGCGCTGATATGAACGAAAACGTCGGTGCCGCCATCGTCGGGCTGGATGAAGCCGAAGCCCTTGGTTGCATTGAACCACTTCACTGTTCCGGTAGCCATGTCACTCTCTCCAAGATGCG
>JAIEPP010000370.1 GCA_019748335.1 Xanthobacteraceae bacterium | reverse complement strand
CATCCGCAGGAGCTGTTTCGCGAATGCAGTCATTACTGCGAACTGGTTTCCGACACCGCGCAACTGCCTTACGTGCTGGAAAATGCCATCCGTGCGGCGGTGGGACGGCGCGGGGTCGCCGTCATCGTCATCCCCGGTGACGTCGCCTTGCGGTCGGCACCGAAGCGCGACATCTCGCCGAATGCAGGTCTGCTGCCGGCTGCGCCGCTCGTGCGGCCGGCCGAACCCGAATTGACGGCGCTGGCCGAACTTCTCAACGGCGCCAAACGGGTCACATTGTTCTGCGGTCGCGGCTGTGCCGGCGCCCATGACGGCCTGATGAAGCTGGCCGAGACGCTTCTGAGCCCGATGGTGCATGCGCTCGGCGGCAAGGACCATGTCGAGTTCGACAACCCCTACGATGTCGGCATGACCGGCTTCATCGGCTTCTCGTCCGGTTATGCCGCGATGCATGCCTGCGACGTCTTGGTGATGCTGGGAACGGATTTCCCCTACAAGCAGTTCCTGCCGGCGGACGCGAAAATCGCCCAGGTCGACATCCGCCCCGAAAATCTCGGCCGCCGCTGCAAGCTCGACCTCGGTCTTGTCGGCGACGTCGGCGCCACCATCGCGGCGCTGCTGCCGAAGTTGACGACGAAGGGCGACCGCAAGCATCTCGACGACAGCGTGGCGCATTACAAGAAGGCTCGTGCCGGGCTCGACGAACTCGCCCGCGGCACGCCCGGCCAGAAGCCGATCCACCCGCAATATCTGGCGCGGCTGTTGAGCGAGCAGGCATCGGAAGACGCCGTGTTCACCGCCGACGTCGGCACACCCACGATCTGGGCCGCGCGCTATCTCAAAATGAACGGGCGCCGGCGCCTCGTCGGCTCCTGGGTCCACGGCTCGATGGCCAATGCGATGGCGCATGCGATCGGGGTTCAGGCCGCGCAGAAGGGGCGGCAGGTGGTCTCGATGTCGGGCGATGGCGGCTTTGCCATGCTGATGGGCGACCTGATCACGCTGACGCAGATGAAGCTGCCGGTGAAGGTGGTGATCTTCAACAACGGCGTGCTCGGCTTCGTAGCGCTGGAGATGAAGGCTTCAGGCTTCATCGAGACCGGCGTCGATCTGCAAAATCCCGATTTCGCGGCCATGGCCCGCGCCATGGGCATCCATGCGGTGCGGGTCGAGGATCCCGGCGAGCTGCCGAACGCGATCCGCGACGTGCTGGCTTACGATGGTCCCGCCGTGCTCGACGTCGTGACGGCGAGCCAGGAACTGTCGATGCCGCCGACCATCACCGCGGAGCAGATCAAGGGCTTCAGCCTGTGGGTGCTTCGCGCCGTGATGAGCGGTCGCGGCGACGAGGTGCTCGATCTGGCAAAGACCAATTTGCTGTCGCGCTAACGCAGCCCCTCATACACCATGAAGCCGCGAGCGACCGCGAGCTTTCGCAAGGCGCGGGGCACCAGTCTCTCAGGTGGGTGCAGATAGCGCCACGACGTCAGCCGGAAATCGCTGAGCGTGCCGAGGTCGCCTTCGAATGGTGCCAGCGAGCCGGTCAAGCTGACCGGCGCATGGGCGCGGTGGTTGAACGGCAGCAGCAGCAATTCCAAATGCGCCGGTTGGCCTGCTTCCGACGTCGCGGTGATGCCGGCGATGACGGGCAGCATTTCCTCGGCGACGTAGCTGATGACGTCCTCGATTTCGCGGCGGCCGTCGGCTGCAAACAGCGCCGAGAAGCCGACGTCTTTCAGGTCGCGGCCGAGCAGGGCGCTGACCCGCGTCCCGGCGACGCGAAACGGGTAGCCGGCGTCGTTGTCGTAGGAGAGGACGAAGATGTCGCCGAGCAGTTCGCGCACCGCGCTTGGTTCGATCTCGCTGCGCTCCGGCGCGCGGGCATCGCCGCGTTGCGCGTTCCAATAAGCGAAGAACGCGCGGCTCGATGGATGTTTCATTGTACGCCTTACCCCGCGCCTGCCTTGCCGGGACAGATCTGTCCCGCTTTCGTGCACGCGCCTTCCCTGGTTGGTTGTGCAGGATGGGCATTGCAGCGTCCATGCCGGGGACGCGATTTGGCCGCTTTGGGCACGGCTTTGCGTTGTTAACGTTAAATTAACTACGAGCTTGGCGATCGGCGCACGGCCTGCGTAGGGTGGAACGCATCAGACAGCGCCGGTTTATCGAGATGACCGGGGCGGTTGGTACACAGGTGGCGTCGAACAAGTTTGGTCATCGCGCGGGGTGGGGTGGGGATGCGATCCCGGCCTCAGGGCGCGAAAGACCGGCAAGAAGACAAGGGAGAGCGTTCTCAGCGCTCTCCCTTTTTCTTTGCCGATTGTGCACTTGCACAGGGCGGGTAAAGCCGCCTATCTGGGCTGATCACGCCCCAAAACCGCGACGTTAAGGTTCCGGACCCTTGGACTCCCCGAACGAATCCTACCAGGAACTGCCGCCGGAACCCCCGCGTGAGCCGATCCTGACATTGCCGGGCGCGCTGACGGCCTATGTCGTGCTGATCGCGGTGATTCATCTGCGCGTGCTGCTGCCGCCGGAACTCGAAAACTGGACCATCGACGTCTTCGGCTTCATCCCGAAGCGCTACGATTCCACGCTGCTCGACATCACCTTCCCCGGCGGGACCGGCGCCAAGGTCTGGACCTTCGTCACCTATTCGCTGTTGCACGCCAATCTCAGCCATATCGGGTTCAACGTGCTGTGGCTGTTGCCGTTCGGCAGCGCGCTGGCGCGGCGGTTCGGCGCTTTCAAATTCTTCGTGTTCATGGCGGTGACGGCGGCGGCCGGCGCGCTGGCGCACCTGCTCACCCACGAGCATGCGATCGCGCCGATGATCGGCGCCTCGGCATCGGTATCCGGCACCATGGCGGCGGCGATGCGGTTTGCCTTCGTGCAGGGCAGTTTCCTTTCGTTCAACCGCGGCGATGCGGAGGCTGCGGCGAAGGTTCCCGCGCTGTCGCTGGCCGATGCGCTGCGCAATACTCGTGTGCTCGGATTCCTCGCGGTCTGGTTCGGCGTCAACATCATCTTCGGCGTCGGCTCGATTGCGATCGGCGCTGATGGCGCCAGCGTCGCCTGGCAGGCGCATATCGGCGGCTTTCTCGCCGGCCTGGTGTTGTTTTCGCTGTTCGATCCGGTGCCGCGGGCGGCGCAACATGCCGCGGATGCGTCCTCGCCGGACCGATCAGGCCGCGTCTGATCGCCGCTTGCGGCGCAGGTCGATTTCATCCATCATCCCTGCAAGTTAACGCAAAGCTCGCTGCCGTGCATGACAGCCGTGCTTGCCCACTGCGCCTGAAACGTTGAACACGTTTGAACGAAAACGGCGTGGAACTGTTGATTGAAGACTCGCGAACAAGTCGGGCCCCTCCGAGGGGCTGCGAACGGATTCAGGGAGGCGACAATGACGGTACGTGCAATTCTCGATACCAAGGGCCATCAGATCCTGAGCGTTGAACCCGACGCCAAACTGGCGGCCGCGGTGAAAACCCTCGGTGAGCGCAAGATCGGCGCCGTGCTCGTCATGAGCCACGGCCGCCTCGAAGGCATCCTGTCCGAGCGCGACATCGTGCGCGTTCTCGGCGAGCGCGGTGCCCGCGTGCTCGACGAGCCCGTCAGCGCCGTCATGACCCGCAAGGTCGTCAGTTGCCGGCAGTCCGACACGGTCGCCGGCATCATGGAAATGATGACGCTCGGAAAATTCCGGCATCTGCCTGTCGTCGAGGAGGGGATGGTCGTCGGCCTGATTTCGATCGGCGATATCGTCAAATGGCGGGTGAGGGAATTCGAGAACGAGCAGGAAGCGCTGCGCGATTACATCAAGACGGCCTGACCGCGCTCTGAGCTATTCCTTCACCTTCTCGACAAGCTTGTGCGCCTCGCCTGCCGAGGGCGCCAGAATGCCGATGGCTTCCTGGATCGAGTCGATGGCGCGTTCGGCCGCGCGAGCGCCGTGGGCGATCAGGTCGTTGGCGCGG
>JAIEPP010000159.1 GCA_019748335.1 Xanthobacteraceae bacterium | reverse complement strand
CGGTCGCGCTCGAAATTTTCCACGCTGACAAAGACGCTCCACGACCAGTCGATGCAGTTTGACATGAAGCTCCCTTCTTGCCTGTCGTCGAAACGAGCTACCGCCTCATCTCCCATGTGCGGCAGTGGGCAGTCTCAGTGCGATGCAGCGTAACATTCGATGCGCAGCCAAGGAACAAGTGTTCCGGTTGATAGTTGCCCACGAACGAAGCCGGAGTTGACCTTTGATTTAGATGCCGGATTCACGGCGGTGAATTGAACCGACATCGGTTCTCAAAACGAAATCATTGAGAGACTCTGAGATCAGGGAAGAACAAGCCATTGCGTGTCTTCATCCTGGCATTATCAGTCTTGGGAATTCTCTTGGGAATTCTCGTCAGTGCAGATGTGGCCAAAGCCGGCCCGAGTACGGCTGACCGCGAACTGCTGGCATCCACCGATCCCGCGACCGTTGCCTCCGAGGCAACCCAGCAAACCGAAGATCAGATCGGCCTCGACAAGGGAAAGCGTCGCGACGTGCAGCGCACGCTGACCGCTCTCGGCTTCGACACCAAGGTCAACGGACGGTTCGACAAGTCGACCCGCGCTGTTATCACGCGCTGGCAGGCGGCGCGCGGCTATCCCAAGACCGGCTTCCTCAACACGCCGCAGCATGAGGCGCTAATGACCGAGTCCGTCTCAACTGCACAAGCAAGCCTGGGCAGTGACGACAAATCCGTGGACGATCGTCCGGCCCGCCGTCGCGGCGGGGGTGGGGCTCGCCGTCACCGCAGTGGCGGCGGTCCGGGTGGACTGATCGGCGGCGTGGTGGGCGGACTTTTCAGGTGACCCGACAAAATTATGCAGGGCATTGAGTTCTCACTTTTTTTGGCCCGCGCGATCAGCAAGGCCTGAACCGGCAACAATCCTGCTCTCCTTCGATAGCGACTGGTCGTTCCCTCGCCAATGACTTAGGCTTCCTTCCAATCCGGCGCGATCAAGCATGATCGCGCCGCAAAAAAATCTTTGGGAGGAATCATCATGACCACACGGCGTGATTTTCTCAAAGGCGGCGCGGGCGTTGCCGCCGGCATCGTCTTCTGCAGTTGCGGCATGCTGCACAGCGCCAATGCACAGGCGTCGCGCCAGAAGCTGCCGGTCATGGTCGGCGGCAAGCGGGTCCGGACCATCGACGTCCACGCCCATTGCGTCATCCCCGAAGCCAGCAAGCTGCTCGGCCCGGCAGCGCCGAACACGGTGCGCGGCGGAGACGAGGTCGTCATCGACATGGCCAAACGGTTAGCTGCGATGGACGCGCAAGCCGTCGACATGGAGGTGCTGTCGATCAATCCGAACTGGTACAAGAAGGATCGCGAACTGGCCGGCCAGGTCGTCAAGATCCAGAACGAGAAACTGGCCGAACTGTGCGCGTCGAAATCCGACCGGTTTGCCGGCTTCGCCTCGCTGACCCTGCAAGCGCCCGACCTCGCGGTGCAGGAACTCGAGACCGCAGTCAAGAAGCAGGGACTGAAGGGCGCCGCGATCGGCGGCAACGTCGACGGCACGGCGTTTGCCGATCCCAAATTTCATCCGGTCTGGGCCAAGGCCGAGGAACTCGGCGCCTCGCTGTTCATCCATCCGCAGGGCGTGCCGGAGCTCAACCAGCAACTAGCCGGCAATGGCTGGCTGGCGAACGCGATCGCTTTCCCCGCGGAGACCTCGATCGCGCTCTCGCATCTGATCTTCGAGGGCACCTTCGATAAATTTCCAAAACTGAAAGTGATCGCGGCCCATGGCGGCGGCTTCCTGCCGTCCTATGCCGACCGCTCGGACCATGCCTGCCTGGTCAATCCCGGCGGCTGCAATCCCGACATCAAGCTTGCGAAGCAGCCGACCGAGTATCTCAAGCAGATCTATTTCGACTCACTGGTGTTCACGCCGGAAGCGCTGCGTCATCTCGCGGCACAGGTCGGCGTCGGCCAGATCGTGCTCGGCAGCGACTATCCCTTCCCCTGGCAGCTGCAGCCCGTCGACCACATTTTTGCGTCGACTACGTTCAGCGATGATGAGAAGGCGGACATGCTGGGGCGTACCGCGGAGAAGCTGCTCAATTTCGGGGCGTAAAATAAGGCAAAGGTCGCCCGTGCGCCGTGAATGAGGTCTGGCGTGGTCAATGAGTTCACGACGCCAAAACGCAAAAGACCTCCGAGCCGAAGCTGGAGGCCTTCACTGTCACGAGAGGTACATCCGCCCTCACGACACTTCTATGATTTTCCTTCAGACTCACGAGCCAAGCGCTCTGCTTTCAGCCGTTCGAAGTTGGCTTGAAAAGCATCATCGGACTTCTTGCGCGCGGTAAGGTTCTGTTCCGCATCCCAGCGGGCCTTCGCCTTCTTCGCCTCACGTTCTTCTTTGGTGGGCAGCCGTCTTTCCTGGGTTTCGTAATCCATGACCGTCAACGTTTTGTGACGCTGAAAGTTCCGCCTTTCATCACACAGAACTGAATTGAAACACCGAGATGAGGTCCCACTTGCAGGAGATGAAACAATCAGATGTCTACCGGGAAAATGCCGACAATTGCCTGAAGCTCGCTGAAGGCCGCGGTGACGAGCCGTCCGTCAAGCGTTACCACCGAATGGCAGCGAGTTGGCTGGCGCTGGCTCACGAGCAGGACTGGTTGGACGGCGAAATCCGCGCCGAGCGGGCTGCGTAAGACCATTTCCGCAACAGCCGCTAGCGCCTCGACTGTTGATAGCACCAGCCCTGCCGGGTCAGCCTGCGGATCGCGCGAATCCTGATCAGCGCAAGAAGTTGCGCCGCAATCGGTCGAGAAACCACATCGCATAGATGGCCACGAACGAGAGAACGAATATTTCCCCGGTCAACAGGAAAGCCTGCTGGGCAGCTGTCATGTGTCCCTCCACTGATGTTCGTTCGCCCGGCTTACACCGAACGCCGCGGCGTTCTGCCGCCCATGCATGGTGGCCCTCAACCGCCGGCGCAGAATTGCGATGGATCAAATTTCCCGCCTTGCGCCAACACTAATTTCCTCAACCACATCAGCGCGATTCCACCCGTCCAGACCTCGCCCGAAAAACATTTCGCTTCCCGCCCGCCTCAAATCAACGGCACAACTCCCGCCCATCCTTTCCCGCCAAGGGGCGTCGGCCGTCGTCGCAAACGTTGGGGGAGGTCGCGGTGAACGCGATAGTGTTGCGCGCAGCGATGTGCGGACGCACGATGCCATTGCGTACGGTGAAGTCGTGTGGGCCTGACGCCCCGGTGCTGGCGAGAGGCCGCGGTGTACTGGATCGCCCGCCTTCGCGGGGGGATGACGGGAATATGCACTTCTGTGCCCGTATCCGGGAACGCGAAAATGGTTGAACCATTTCGCCCGATCGAGACTAGCCCCCTACAGAAGTTGGTCATTCCCCATCTGGATCGCGCCGCATGGTTGCGCTATCTTTTATCCAACCGGTTAAAAGCCCGGGCATGTCCAAGGGAGAGAACAACGTGAGATCCAAGGGAATTGGTGCGCTTTCAATCGCGATCGCCGCAGCCGGGCTGATTTATGCCGCAGCGCCCGCGTTCGCCCAGCAAAAGACCATCACCGTCTGGTTCGGCAAGGGCTTCTACAAGTCCGAGGACGACGCGCTGCTGGAGGCGATCAAGAAGTTCGAGGCGAAAACCGGCATCAAGGTCGAACTGTCGCAATACGCGATTCAGGACATGATCCCGAAGACGGTGGCGGCGCTGGATTCCGGCACCGTGCCCGACGTCGCCTATTCCGACAGCTACGACGTCCAGGCGCAGGGCAAATGGGCCTACGAGGGCAAGCTCGAGGACCTCTCCGACATCCTGCTGCCCATGAAGGGCGCGTTCGCGCCGAACACGCTGGAAACCGCGCTGCTCTACAACGACGTCGCCAAGAAGAAGGCCTATTACGGCTTCCCGCTGAAGCAGCAGAGCATGCACGTCCAGATCTG
>JAIEPP010000588.1 GCA_019748335.1 Xanthobacteraceae bacterium | reverse complement strand
GAGTTTTGAACTCGGAGACCCTGGCTGCGGGTTCGCTCCGGCGAGCAATTCAGCGAACAGTTTTTGATTCAGCGCGCGGTTGGGCAGGCCGGTGAGCAGGTCGTGATGCGCCATCTGGCGATTGCTGTGCTCCGAACGATGGAGATTGAGCAGAACCTTGTGGTTCTCCAGCAGCAGGAAAATCATGCCGGCGGCATAGAGCGGCGTCTGCAGCCCGACGAGAAACAAATAAGGGATCGGCGACAGGATCGTCGCCACCGCAAACGGCAGCGTCAGGATGCAGATCAGCAGCATGCCGTAGCGCGGGGTGCCGGCGTTGCGCGAGGAAATGCCGCCGACCAGGTTGGCGATGCCGATGCCGGCCATCAGGATCAGCGGCAGCACGCCCGATGCGACACATTGATAGCAGCCGGTGGTAATCAGGAGCGTGGAGGTGAGCCCGGCCCAGATCGGCGCCATGCTGGTGCCGGTCCGCTGCGCGGCTCTGGCTTTGGCGACGTCCTGCAGCATCAGGTAAACCCGGACGCTGCCGAGGACCAGTTCGGCCACGAGCCAGGCAAAGGCCCATGGCGCGCCGGTCAGTGCCGCGGCGATGGTCGCCGTCAGCAGGGAAGCAAATATCGCGACCGCCAGCGTCTTGGTCTTGCTGGCGCGCTGATGCAGCAACTCGCTGCGGAGTTCGTCCGGCTCCGGCATCGAACCGGCGAGCAGCCAGTCGATGGTGCGACGCAAGCGCGACTTCGGTCGCTGCGATGGTGGGGTCAGACTGGAGGCTGTGTTCGATGGGACTGCGGCTGCCATGTCCGCAATTTCGCAGCGAATCTTTGCCGGCCGTTTAAGCGCGGCGGAAAAGTTCCCGAGAGCGTAAAGAAATGCCTTCCATCGAATTTGCCGCCACGGCCGCGCTGCAATCCGGGCGCGATCCGAAGCGCGGTGCTCAGTTCAGCTTCGACGCCGCGATCGCCATCGTCTTCGCCTCCGGCTGCTCCAGCATCTTCAGCGCCGCGTCGAGGCCGTTGCGCAGATTGGTCGCGGCGTTGGCCGTGCAGCGCAGGCGACCGGTCGAGATGAACTTGACCTCGGTGGAGCCGTCCGGCTTGGGCACGAGAATCCGGGTCGCCAGCTCCATCTCGATCGAACCGTTCATGGTGCCGTAGGCGCCGATGATGTCGAAATAGACCAGCGGTGCCGACGCGCCGGTGTCCTCATAGATCAGAGGCGCCGGGGGCGGCGGCTTGGTGGGTTGGTCGGCCAATGGACTCTCCGATGTCGCGTTTCGCTCGTGACGGTTTACGCCAATCGGAGGTCCGGCCATAGCGTGGTCAGGTTGCACGGCGCGGGGCCGGCCAATGGCCGACCCCGCGTCCTGTGAAGCCTAGAGCGTCATCACCATCGGCTCCGGATAATACCGGAAACCGTCGCCGTTCTTGGCGACATGGCCATAGCCCGGCCAGGCGAAGTGATAGGACATCACCGGGATCTTGTTGGCCGCCAGCATGGTCAGCATTTTCACCCGCGACTGTGCCGACTGCTTCGGATCGGTGTCGTAGGAAAATTCCATCAGCGGCCGTTCCAGCAGCAGCACGGCGTGATGGGTGAGATCGCCGAGGAAGGCAAAGGATTTTCCCTTCGACGTCACCATGAACATGTGGTGGCCGACCGTGTGGCCGGGGGCCGCCATCGCCTGCACGCCGGGCAGGAATTCCTGGCCGTCCTTGAAGAACACGATCCGGTCGCGCACCGGCAGCAGGTTCTTGCGGGCGTGAACCACAAAATCCTTCAGCGGACTGCCGAGCTTGCCTTCGTCGGTCCAGTAGTCGAAATCGGCCTGCGAGATGTAGAACTGCGCGTTCGGGAACAAGGACTTGTCGTCGGCGCCGACGATGCCGCCGATATGGTCGATATGGGCGTGCGACAGCACGACTGCGTCGATATCGCTGGCCTTGATCCCGGCTTCGGCCATGCTCTTCTGCTGACGGCCGGTGGTCGGCCCGAACGCCTTCGAGGTGCCCATGCCGGTATCGAACAGGATCAACTTGTCGCCGGTGTTCACGATCGGCGAGTTCTGCTCCAGCACGACATTGTCGGGGTTGAGGAAATTATCCGACAGCATCTTCTTCACTTCTTCCTTCGGCACGCCGGTGAAGGTGCCGGAGGGATCGCCGAGCGGCAGCGGCCCGTCGGAAACCACGGTCACTTCGGCATCGCCGAGTTCGAAGCGGTGCCAGTAGGGGGTCTGGGTGTTGAGTTTGGGGGCGCGCGCCAGCGCGCTGCCGCCCAGCATGGTCGATGCGCCCATTCCGGCGCCGAGCGCAAGCAGTGACCGTCGCGAAAGAGTCGTCGTCATGCGTCTTCCTCCACTGTTTTTGATTTGTCGCTTTGATTTGTCGCGCGTTTTCGCGGACGCAGCAGCCCGCGACTACAGGCTGCTCCCGCTTCCCGAAATTGGCAAGTGGGATAGAGCGACGCAGTAGAAATAGACGGATGACGCAACCGCGAGAAAAATATTTCCTGGCCCGCTTCGCCTCAATGTGTCCCAAATTATTGCAGCGAGGTCCGGACCGCCGAGTGACTACAAATGACGACATCGCGCAATCCCATGGCGTCGCGTCGAAGCGTTGTTGCAGGATAAGATGTCGATGATCACGGCGCCGGCGGCTACCAATCGTCGTACATCCACTCTCTCGGGTAATATCGAGGTCGGGCCCTCGCTTGCGGCGGCTGATGTGTCCGCTCTGGCCTGCGCAAGGCCGGAGCTGGCTGCGCCGGAGCCGGTGACGCCTTGGGCGGGGTCTGCTCCGAAACCTTCGCGAGCACGCGCTTCATTTCTTCCTGGCTCGCCTTGAGCTCCGCAATGGCTTTTGAATTGTCGCTGGCCATTTGTTGTTGGTTCGCCCTGAGCTGTTCGATGTTCCGCTCCAACGTCGCGAGATCGCGCACGATCGTTTGCAGCAACTGTGCTTGGTCCGGAGCCGCTGCGGCGGCTGTCGGCGCGGTGTCTTGCGGTGCGGCCTGAGCCAGGGATGTTGCTTGCGGTGATGTTACCTGTGGCGGTGCCGGCTCCGCTGCGGCCACTTGAACGGCAGATGGCGCGGGCTGCGCGGGAAGCGGTGGATCTTCCGGCGGCAATGCCGGAGTTGAAACGAGCTGCGGCGCCCAACGGGCGACAACCAGCTTGGCCCCGTCGCCATAGGATGACTGCAAAACCAGCGCCCCGACGATGATGCACGCCGCGAAGGGCAAGGCTGCGAGGGTCCGGAGCAACGGCCTTCCAGTTGACGATTGCGTGGGTGGTGATTGCCGGCGGGGTCCCGCCGGAGGCGGCCGCGCAGCATCGCGCTCCATTTTTGCAAGTTGCTCACTTAGGCGCGTGAGCTGTTCGCCCGCGCCCGTGATCTGTTCATGGGCCTGCGCGAGTCGTTGATCGGCGCCCGGGGCGGGTTCAGTTTCTTTAGGCGTCGGAGTGGAGTTCATTGGCGTTTCCCTTTTCCGTCCAATGTCATCCGAAGGCCGCCGGTCGACTATCCGGCGGCGCTCCGTCCAGTCTTGTCCAAAGAATGGCCGTATGATGGTGGAACACGGGATCGCATGGCGATGACCGGGGATCCGGCGGACTGTTGCCGGCAGCGCAGCCGGAAATTATTTCCCGGCGCGCTTCGCCTCAATGGTGTCCCAGACTATGGCAGCCACATCCGGTCCATTGAGTCGCTGGATCGCGCGGATGCCGGTCGGCGAGGTCACGTTGATCTCGGTGAGGTTGCCGTCGATCACGTCGATGCCGACGAACAGCAGGCCGAGTTCGCGCAGCTTCGGGCCGACGGTGGCGCAGATCTCGCGCTCGCGGTCGGAGAGGTCGGTGGCGTGCGCGGCGCCGCCGCGAACCATGTTGGAACGCAGGTCGTCGGGCGCCGGCACGCGGTTGACGGCGCCGGCGAACTCACCGTCGACCAGGATGATGCGCTTG
>JAIEPP010000326.1 GCA_019748335.1 Xanthobacteraceae bacterium | reverse complement strand
AGAATTTCGGCGCCGCTGTCGGAAAGGATGTAGCCGACTTCCTCGGCCTTCAGGTGCCAGTTGATCGGCACCACGGGGCTGCCGAGCGCGGCCGCAGCGCCCGAAACCTCGAACAGTGCAAAGTCGTTGCGCAGCATCATCGCGACCGGCGTTCCACCGCCGAGGCCGAGCGACCTGAAGCCGGCCGCCGCCCGCGCGATACGGGCGTGGATGTCGGGATAGCTGATGGCGCGGTCGCCGCTGATGATCGATGTCACGTCGCTCTCCCGCTCAGCGGTCGTCCAGAATTTCGCCGAAGCCGACCCAGCTCTTGCCGTCGAAACGGCGCAGCCGCAATTGCTGGAACGGCAGATAGTCGTCGGCATCGGTCGATACCGTCATCCCCGGCAACAGCAGCGGCAGCGGCACCTCGTGCAGCGAGGCCGCCTCCTTCATGATGTTCTCGCGGCTGAGGTCGTCCTTGCACGCCGTCAGCACCTTGGTCAGCAGGCTGGCATAATGGTAGCCGGCGGCATAGTTCGAATTGTTGAGGTCGGCATTGGGCAGATACTGCTTCATGAAGGCGAAGTAGTCCTTTACGCCGGCATCGCCGGCCCATTGCACGTCCATCGCGTCCTTCTGGTTGCTGGACGAGATCAGGCCGACGGCGTTTTCGAGCCCCGCCGGCTCCAGGAACGAAATCGAGGATGCCGAAGTGGGCACAAAGAACAGGTCCGGCTTCCAGTTGATCTCGGCGACGCCCTTGATCATCTGTGAGGTGAATTTGCCGAGCACGACACCGAACATCACGTTGGCGCCGGAGGCCTTCAGCGTCGCGAGCTGCGAGCTGATGGTCGGCGCGCTGGTCTCGTAGCTCGCCTCCGCCACGATCATGGTCGCGGCCCTGTCGCCGAGCGCGCGCTTGAAGCCGGCGACATAGTCGCGGCCGAAATCGTCGTTCTGCGCAAGAATCGCGATTTTGGCATCGGGCTTGGTCTGCAGGATGTGCTTGGCATAGACCACGCCCTCGGACTGGTAGGCCGCCATGCCCGGCATGGTCCACGGAAAGTTCTTCGGGTCGGCCCATTTGGTCGCGCCGCTCAGCACGAACAACTGCGGCACCTTCTTGCTGTTGAGGTAGCGATGCACGGCGTTGTTGGTCGCGGTTCCCAATGAACCGAACATGACAAGGACTTCTTCCTGCTCGACCAGTTTTCGGGTCTGTTCGACCGTCTTCGGCGGCGAGTAGGCGTCATCGAGGCTGATGAACTTGATCTTGCGGCCGTTGATGCCGCCCTCGGCGTTGACCTTCTCGAAATAGGCTTGCTGCGCCCGTCCGATGATGCCGAAGCCCGATACCGGACCGCTATAGGGCAGCGTCTGGCCGATGCGGATTTCGCCCTTGTCCTCGGCGTTGACCGCACCCGTCAGAAGAGCGAATGCGAGCGTCATGAGATGCCGCGAGAATTTCATCGGTTCCGTCCCTTGGTCTGTTTTTCTTGTTGAAGCGAAGTCGCGCGGATTTTACGCGCGCGCCCGCTTCAGGAAATCGCCGCTGGCATCGGTGAACTCGGCCTTCATGCGTTCCACCAGTTCGGAAACCGGCGGCGCGTCAGCGATCTGGCCGATGCCCTGGCCGGAGCCCCAGATGTCGCGCCACGCCTTGACCTTCATGTTGCCGCCGGAGCCGAAGTTCATCTTCGACTTGTCGGCGACCGGCAGGTTGGCGGGATCGAGGCCGGCGGCCACGATCGACGGGCCGAGGTAATTGCCGTGCACGCCGGTGAACAGGTTGGAATAGACGATGTCGTGCGCGGCGTGCTCGATCAGCGCGGCCTTGTAGGCCTGATCGGCGTTGGCTTCGGCGGTCGCAATGAAGCGCGTGCCGATATAGGCGAGGTCGGCGCCGAGCGCGAGCGCGGAGGCCACGCCAAAACCGTCCGAGATCGCGCCCGACACCAGGATGGTGCCCTTGAACCATTGCTTGACCTCGCGCACCAGCGCGAACGGCGACAGCGTGCCGGCATGCCCGCCTGCGCCGGCGCACACCAGAATCAGGCCGTCGACGCCCTGTTCGGCGGCCTTGCGCGCGTGTTTGACGTTGATGACGTCGTGGAACACGACCCCGCCATAGGAATGCGCGGCCTCGACGATTTCCTGCGGCGGGCGCAGCGAGGTGATGATGATCGGGACCTTGTGCTTCACGCAGGTCTCCATGTCCTGCATCAGCCGGTCGTTGGAGGCGTGACAGATCTGGTTGACCGCATAGGGCGCGACCTTTTTGTCCGGATGCAGCGCCTTGTATTCGCCGAGCTCGTTCTCGATCCGGGTCAGCCATTCGCCGAGCTTTTCGACCGGCCGCGCGTTCAGCGCCGGGAACGAGCCGACGATGCCGGCCTTGCACTGGGCAATGACGAGTTCGGGCCCGGAGACGATGAACAATGGCGATCCGACCACCGGCAATTCGAGCGTATTCACGAGCGAAGCGGGCAACGGCATTTGGTCTCTCCCTTGCAACGCGCGAACGGCATGACCCGAAACGCAGCTGTCATGTTGATTGATGCGACCCATTATAGGGCTGGACGGGAGCAGCAACCTGTTCAATATTGAACAGATAGATATTCACTAATGAACAGATAGCGCCGATGGACTGGGACCTGTGCAAGACCTTCGTCGCGGTGGCGGAAACCCGCAGCTTTGCCGCCGCGGCGCGCCAGTTGCGCTCCAGCCATCCCACCGTCGGCCGCAAGATCGCCGAACTGGAAGACCAGCTCGGCATCCCCTTGTTCGCGCGTTCCAACGAAGGCCTGTCGCTGACCGCGCCGGGCCGCAAGTTTCGCGAGCATGTCGAGGCGATGGCGGCGGCGGCGTTGCGGGCGGAGGCCGCGGTATCCGCGACCGGCGCGCAGGCCCGCGGGGTGGTCAAGCTGTCGATCGGCGCGACGCTCGCCTCGCACTGGCTGATGCCGCGGCTCGGGGCGTTTTTGCGCGCGCACGACCATATCCAGATCGAGATCATCACCCATCCGTTTCCGGCCAGCGTCCGCCGCCGCGAGGCTGATGTGGTGCTGCGCCCCGTCGACAGCGGCGAAGAGAATCTGATCGGCCGCAGGATCGGCCGCCTCGGCACCGGCTTTTATGCCTCGCGCGACTACGCGGCGCGGCGCCCGCTGCCCGAACGGCGCGACGAATGGAGCGGCCACAGCGTGATCGGCTTTGCCGACCGCGCCTCGAATGAGCGCCTGGCGCGCTGGAGCGATGCCATCACCAAGCAGGGCACGGTGGTGCTGCGCTGTTCGTCGCAGGGCGACATGCTGGCCGCCGCGCGCGCCGGGCTCGGGATTTCGGCGCTGTCCTGCATCGTCGCCGGCGCCGATCCTGATCTGGTGCGGGTGGCTCCGCAAAAACTCGCCAGCGTGGCGGATATCTGGCTGTTGGCGCATCCGGATCTGGTCGATCTGCCCGCGGTGCGCGCGGTGATCGACTTCGTCACCGCTTGCGCGCGCGAGGACCGGGTGCGGCTGCGGGCGTGACCTTGGCTGGAGGAGCTTTGGCGGGAGCGGCCTTGCCTGCAATCACGCCCTCGCGGTTCTTCAACACGCGATAATAGCTCCACCACAAATGCGCCGCGGCCCCCCGTAACGGACGCCATGGCTCGGCCAGCGGCGCCATCTGCTTGGCGTTCGGGCGCGTCTCAAGGCCGAGTCCGACTTTCACGGCCTCCTGAACCGCGATGTCGCCGGCGGGCCAGGCGTCGGCATGACGAAGACAAAACAGCAGATAGACGTCGGCGGTCCACGGGCCGATGCCGTGCAACGACGTCAGCGTGTTATGCGCGGCGTCGGCGTCCTCTTCCGCCAGCACGTCGAGGTTCAGCCGCTCGAGGCTGAGTTCGCGCGCGATGTTCTTCAGGGTCTTGATCTTGGCCCCGGACAGGCCGAGCCGGCCGAGACGGTCGGTGCGGGCCTTGCGGATGG
>JAIEPP010000709.1 GCA_019748335.1 Xanthobacteraceae bacterium | reverse complement strand
AGCACCGCCTTGCGGGAGGCCGAGGTCCAGCAGCCCATGATCGCCGCGACCTTGTCGTTGACCAGCAGCTTCTTGGCCTTTTCGGCGAACGTCGGCCAGTCGCTGGCGCCGTCTTCCTGAATGAACTTGATCTTGCGTCCGAGCACGCCGCCCATGGCGTTGATCTGTTCGATCGCGAGCTTTTCGGCCTCGATCGAGCCGGTTTCCGAGATCGCCATCGTGCCGGTGGCGGAGTGCAGGATGCCGACGGTGACTTCAGTATCGGTAACCGCGAGCCCGGTGGTGTTGACCGCGGAGGTTGCGGGCGCCTGAGCAAAAGATGAGCGCGGAAGCACGGTCAGGGCAGGAATTGCCGCCATTCCCATCAGCAGCTTGCGGCGAAATGCCGACTGCAGCCCCTGTTTATTCTCGTCTGACATATCAACCCCTGTTTGTTCGAGGACGCGTTATTGGCAGGGGCAAGGATTGCTGAATTTGTGCAGTGCACAGATACGCAAGATCGCGTATATTGCACCGCAAAATAGCGACGTAGGTTTTGGTACGGGGTTTGCTGACCATCGAGGGCTCGACGGTTGGCAGTGAGGAGTATGGAAGTGGCAGGGCGGCAGCGGATAGACCGCGTCAGGCGCCAATATAATCAATGGGTCGCCAACCAGACGCTGGAAGACTACGCGCTGCGCTTCACCGCCAAGAGCGCGCGGCGATGGTCGGCCGCCCGCGTCGCCAACACCGCCCTCGGCGCGATCTCGTTTCTGGCGCTGGAAGCCATCGGCGGAACCATCACTCTTAACTATGGCGCCACCAACGCCACTGCCGCGATCCTGGTCGTCAGCGTCATCATCTTCTGCTGCGGATTGCCGATTGCTTACCATGCCGCCAAATGCGGCATCGACATCGACCTGCTGACCCGCGGCGCCGGTTTTGGTTACATCGGCTCGACCATCACCTCGCTGATCTACGCCTCCTTTACCTTTATCTTCTTCGCGATCGAGGCGGTGATCCTCGCAACCGCGCTCGAGATGTGCTTCGGCATTCCGCGCCCGATCGGCTATCTCATCAGCGCGGTGGCCATTATTCCGCTAGTGACTTACGGCATTACGTTGATCAGCCGCTTCCAGCTCTGGACGCAGCCGCTCTGGGTCATTCTCAACATTCTGCCATTCGCGGCGATTGCCTACGCCAATCCGCATTCCTTCGCTGAATGGCGGAGCTTTGCCGGAGAGCATGGCGACCCGGCCGGCCATCTCGACCTGATGCTGTTCGGCACCGCCGCATCGGTGGTGTTTTCGCTGGTGGCGCAGATCGGCGAGCAGGTCGACTTCCTGCGATTTCTGCCGCGCGACCGACGGACCTCGCGGAGATCCTGGTGGATCGCGCTGCTCTGCGCCGGCCCGGGCTGGATTGGCGCCGGTGCCCTCAAGCTGATGGCCGGATCGTTCCTGGCCTATTTCGCGCTGAGTCACGGCGTTTCCGAAGAACACGCCGCCGAACCGGCGCACATGTATCTCGAGGCGTTTCGCTACGTGCTGTCGCAGCCGGACCTGGCGCTGGCGCTGACCGGTACCTTCGTCATTCTCTCGCAGCTCAAGATCAACGTCACCAACGCCTATGCCGGTTCGATCGCGTGGTCGAATTTCTTCTCGCGGCTGACCCACAGCCACCCCGGACGCGTGGTGTGGCTGGTGTTCAACGTGCTGGTGGCGCTGCTGCTGATGGAAATCGGCGTCTACAAGGCGCTCGAGCAGACGCTGGCGCTCTATTCCAACGTCGCGATCGCCTGGGTCGGTGCACTGGTCGCCGATCTCGTCGTCAACAGACCGCTCGGCCTGCGCCCGCAACAGATCGAGTTCAAGCGCGCCCATCTCTACGACATCAACCCGGTCGGCGTCGGCGCCATGCTGATCGCGACCATCGTTTCGATCAGCGCGTTCTACGGCGTGTTCGGGCCGACCGCGAAAGCGCTCTCCGCCTTCGTGGCGCTGGCGGTCGCCTTCGTTACCGCGCCGGTGATCGCCTGGGCCACAGACGGAAAATATTACATCGCCCGCAAACCGAAACGGAGCTGGCAGAACCTCGAATCGATCCAGTGCTGTATCTGCGAACATTCGTTCGAGCCCGAGGATATGGCCTCCTGCCCGGCCTATGCCGGGCCGATCTGCTCGCTGTGCTGTTCGCTCGACGCGCGCTGCCACGACCTCTGCAAGCCGCATGCGCGGATCGGCGCGCAGGTATCGGAAACCCTGGGCAAACTGGTGCCGAAGCCGATCTACGCCCAGATCAACTCGCAGCTCGGGCATTACCTCGGCGTGTTCGCGGTCTCGGCCGGACTGGTCGGGCTGACGCTCGGGCTGATTTACCTGCAGACCTCGGCGACGATACTCAGCGATGCCCTGCTGTCGGACGTGCTGTGGAAAGTCTTCTTCGCGCTCACCATCATCATCGGCGTGGTGGCATGGCTGTTCGTGCTGGCGCAGCAAAGCCGCCGCGCGGCGGAAGAAGAGACGCGGCGGCAGACGTCGCTGCTGATCCAGGAAATCGACGCCCACAAGCGCACCGACACCGAGTTGCAGCGCGCCAAGGAAGTCGCCGAGTCAGCAAACCTCGCCAAGAGCCGTTACGTCGTCGGCCTCAGCCACGAGCTACGCTCGCCGCTGAATGCGATCTCCGGCTACGCGCAATTGCTGGAACAGGATTCCAGCCTGAATACAAAACCGCGCGATCAGGTGCGCGTGGTCCGGCGCAGCGCCGACCACCTGTCGGGACTGATCGACGGCATTTTGGACATTTCCAAGATCGAGGCGGGCCGGCTCTATCTGTCGCGCGACGAAGTTCGATTGAGCGAATTCCTCGATCAACTGGTGGGTATGTTTCGGGTTCAGGCCGCCGCCAAGGGCATCGACTTCACCTTCAAACGGCCGAAGGTGTTGCCCGTCGTCGTCTACGCCGATGAAAAGCGCCTGCGCCAGGTCCTGATCAATCTGCTGTCGAACGCGCTGAAGTTCACGCAGGCCGGCGGCGTGCAATTCGTGGTGCATTACCGCAGCCCGGTCGCGGAATTCGAAATCATCGATACCGGCCCCGGCATCCAGGCCAGCGACCTCGAACGCATCTTCGCACCCTTCGAGCGCGGCGCGCTCGGCGTATCGCAGCCGCAGACCGGGACGGGCCTCGGCCTCACCATCAGCCGGCTGCTCGCCGGCGTGATGGGCGGCGACATCAAGGTCACGAGCACGGTCGGCGCCGGCAGCACCTTCAAGGTCAAGATGCTGCTGTCTGAAGTGACCAACCCGACCCGGATCGCGCCGGTGGAAGCCCCGATCTATGGCTATCTCGGCCCGCGCAAGACCATCCTGATCACCGACGACGATCCGACCCAGCGCGACCTGTTGCGCGAAGTGCTGACGCCGCTCGGCTTCATCCTGCTCAGCGCCCCCGACGGCGCCGCGTGCCTGGCGCTGGCGCAGCATTGCCGGCCCGATCTGTTCCTGCTCGACATCTCCATGGCCGGCATGGACGGATGGACGGTGGCGGAAACGCTGCGCGCCAACGGCCACCACCAGGCCCGCATCCTGATGGTTTCGGCGAGCGCGCTGGAGGCGCACGGCGCCCCGCTGGCGCAGCCGTTCCATGACGGCTATATGATGAAGCCGATCGACATTCCCCGGCTCTTGGAAACCATCCGCCAATTGCTCAAGCTCGATTGGCAATACGAGGCCGAGCAGCCACCCGCCCCGCACTGGAGACCCGAGACCGGCTCCCGCCCGCCGGTCAAGCACGTCGAGGAACTGATCGGGCTCGGGCAGCTCGGTTACATCCGCGCGATCCAGATCAAACTGGACGAGATTGGAACCCACTATCCCGAACACGCCGATTTCGTCTCGCAAATGCGCTCACTGGTCGACCGCTTCGACCTCGACCAGTACATGGCCACATTGAAAACCCTGCACAGCTATGA
>JAIEPP010000353.1 GCA_019748335.1 Xanthobacteraceae bacterium | reverse complement strand
TGATCGCGATCCCGGTATCGCTGGTCGGCACCTTTACGGTGCTGTGGGCGGTCGGAATCTCCCTGAACAACCTGTCGCTGTTTGGCCTCGTGCTGGCGGTCGGCATCGTGGTCGACGACGCCATCGTCGTCGTGGAAAACGTCGAGCGCAATCTCGAACGCGGCATGACGCCGGCAAAAGCGGCGCATACGACCATGGACGAGGTCGGCGGCGCCTTGATCTCGATCGCGCTGACGCTGTGCGCAGTGTTCGTGCCGTCGGCGTTCCTGTCCGGGATCACCGGACTGTTTTTCCGCCAGTTCGCGGTGACGATCGCAGCCTCGACCCTGATCTCCTGCTTCGTTTCGCTGACGCTCAGCCCTGCCCTCTGCGCGGTGCTGTTCAAGGCGCACGAACCCGGCCACAAGCGGCCGTCCTCGCCGATCGTCCGACTGGTGCAAGCGGGATTTGCGCGCTTCAATTTTGGCTTCGAATGGCTGTCGAACGGCTACGGCCGCATGACCCGCCGCCTGGTGCAATTCACCGGCCTGGTGCTGGTGGCCTATGCGGTGCTGATCGGCGTTACTGGAGTCCAGTTTGCGCGCACGCCGACCGGCTTCATTCCGGAACAGGATCAGGGCTATCTGATCTCGGTGGTGCAGCTACCGCCGGGCGCGACGCTGGAGCGGACCGAAGCGGTCGTGAAGAAGGCGGTCGAGATCATCATGACGACACAGGGTGTCGAACATGTCGCGCCGTTTGCCGGGCTCGACGCCACCACCTTCACCGTCGCCTCCAATTCGGGGACGATCTTTTCCGGGTTGCCGTCGCTCTACAGCCATCACATCGACGGCGTCACCGCGGCGACCGTGCTTGCCGACCTGCGCAAGCGGCTGTCGGTGATCCAGGACGCCTATGTGCTGACGATCCCGCCGCCGCCCGTGCAAGGGCTCGGCAGCGCCGGCGGCTTCAAGATGATGCTGCAGGATCGTGCCGGGCTCGGCTCCGATGCGCTGGCGAAGGCAGCGCAAACGCTGGTCGGCGCCGCCAACAAGGATCCGAGCTTTGCCGGCGTGTTCACGCTGTTCGGCACCCGTTCGCCGTCGGTCTATGCCGACATCGACCGGGAAAAGGCCGAGAAGGTCGGGCTGACGCCGACCGACGTGTTCTCGACGTTGCAAGTCTATCTCGGCTCACAATATGTCAACGACTTCAACTATCTCGGCCGCACTTATCAGGTGATTGCGCAGGCCGATGGCAGCTATCGGCGCGACCCGCAGGATATCGCCCGGCTGAAAGCGCGGAACACTTCGGGCGAGATGGTGCCGATCGGCACGGTGGCGCGGCTCAAATACGAGAACGCGCCGTACCGGGTGCCGCGGTTCAATCTGTTCCCCGCGGCCGAGATCATGGGCGTCGCAGCCCCCGGCGTCGCAACCGGCACCGCGCTGCAGCGGATGGAAGAACTCGCGCAGCAGGTGCTGCCGCCAGGTATCGGCTTCGAATGGACCGAACTGGCCTACCAGCAGCAACAGCCGGGAACGTCATCCCTACTGGTGTTCGGCGCCGCTGCCTTGTTCGTGTTCCTGGTGCTGGCGGCGCAATATGAAAGCTGGAAGCTGCCGCTCGCGGTGGTGATGATCGTGCCGATGTGCTTGCTGGCTTCGGTCACCGGGCTGTTGGCGCGGGACATGTCGATCGACGTGCTGGCGCAGATCGGGTTCGTGGTGCTGGTCGGCTTGGCGGCCAAGAACGCCATCCTGATCGTGGAATTCGCCAAGCAGGCCGAAGACCATGGCGCCACGCCGGAGGAAGCCGCCGTCAGCGCGGCGCGCACCCGGCTGCGGCCGATCCTGATGACGTCGCTGGCGTTCATCCTCGGCGTCGCCCCGCTGGTGGTGGCAACCGGCGCCGGCTCCGAGATGCGGCAATCACTCGGCACCGCCGTATTCTCCGGCATGCTCGGCGTCACCGGCTTCGGCCTGCTGTTCACGCCGGCGTTCTACACCGTGGTTCGCAAGCTGCGCCGCAAGCCGAGCCCGGCGGTGACTGAAGCGGTGCATGCGGCCTAAGGCGATCCGGTTCCGATTGAATCGGAACCGGGCCTTCAGAACTGCTCCCGCTCGAGGAAGTTCGAACCGATATCGGCCTTCTTCTTGATCGGATCGTAGTCGCAATAGACGCTGTCGGCGACCAGCGTGTAGCTCGCGATCACGGTGTACTTGTCGGGCCTGACCGAATTCAGGCCGATGACCGAGAGCTGCTTGCCGCCGTTCCATTTGAACGGGGTGGTGCTCGGCGCCTTCTCGCAGGCCGCCACCGCGTCGGCAAATACCGCGCCCTCGACAAAGGCCTTCACGGTGCGAATCTGCCCCAGCATCTTCCAGTTCATGTAGAAAGATCCGGCCAGACCGGCGGCCAGCAACACCACCAGGGCGATCATCATTCTTTGAAACGTCATTCCTGTTCTCCCAGGCCACGGAAATCGAGCGGGCCGGCGGCAAAGTTCCCCCGGGGCAAATCCGGGGTATGACTAACTTATCTTGCGGACTTTGTCCGAACCGGATTTGCTGCCGATACCGCTTGCGGAATCGCAGGCGATCAGGGGTCGGACGGCATGGCGAGCACCCGCGCCGAAGCCAACCGCCTCGCGTGCCGAGGGCATATCGGGCCGATGACCGACGATCTGGAAACCATCGCATTGCGTCCGGCCGTCGTTGACGGCGTCAGCCGGGATGACAATTACGAGGTGATCTGGCGCGGTCTTCCGATTGGCCGGATGTTGAAGCAGCCCGACAGTGCGCACTGGTGGTGGGGCTGCAATGTCTACGGCCAGCCGGCCACCCCGGGGGACCGCGGGCCCGCCATCAATTTCAAGGACTGCCAGGTCCGGTTCAAGCTGGCCTGGGCCAAGATCCGGCCGACGCTGACCGAAGAAGCGATTGCGGTCGCGACGCGGCATGCCCAGTCGCAGCAGCCGGAACAGGCCGGGACCGCGGGACAACCCGCCCAGGCGCCGCTTCAGGTGCTGGAGAACAACCGCGCGGCGCTGCGCCACCGGGTGCTGAAGTCAGGCGCGATCGAATTCGACGGCGGCGTCATCGATTGCCTGATCCGGAATATCTCGGACACCGGCGCGGCGCTCGAGGTCGCGAGCCCGATCGGCATCCCCGAAACCTTCAAGCTGGTGATCGCCGGCGACCATGCCATCTACCGCTGCAAGGTCGCCTGGCGCACGGACAAGCGGATCGGCGTTGCGTTCGTGTAGGCGGCGGCGGGCCCAAGCCACGCAGCGTGAAGGGCGCTAGCTAGAACGGCATTCCCATCATCTTCGACAGCCGCTCGATGTTCAGATAGCCCTGATAGTAGGCCCACATCGCTATCGCAAAGATCACGGCCGAAAGCACCGTGGTCCAGATCAGTTTGCGCCCCATCCGCGCCAGGATCGGCGCACCGGGATCGGTGCCGGGCGCGCCCTCGCCGTCCTCGTGCTGGCTGCGGACGCCGAACGGCAGCGTCACGAACAGCACGACCCACCACAGCACGAAGTAGATCGCAAACGCAGTGGAGATGCTGTAGGCCATGATGTTTCAGGCCTGTTCTATTTCGACGAGCGCGCCGGAAAAATCCTTCGGATGAAAGAACAGCACCGGCTTGCCGTGGGCGCCGATCTTCGGCACGCCGTCGCCAAGCACCCGGGCGCCTTCCTTGATCATCCGGTCGCGCGCCGCGATGATGTCGGGCACGTCGTAGCAGATGTGGTGGATGCCGCCGTCGGCGTTGCGCTCGACGAATTTGGCGATCGGCGAAGCGTCGCCGAGCGGCTGGATAAATTCGATCTTGGTGTTTGGCAGCGTCACGAACACGGTGATGACGCCGTGCTCGGGCAGCGGCACCGCGCCGGAGATTTCGGCGCCGAACGCGCC
>JAIEPP010000360.1 GCA_019748335.1 Xanthobacteraceae bacterium | reverse complement strand
GGGCCGCTCGCCATCGGATCGATGGAGACGACGGCCGCGGTGCGCCTGCCCGCGCTGCTTGCCGAATTTCATCGCCGTTTTCCGGCGGTACGGCTGACGTTGCGGACGTCGACGACCGCAGACCTCGTCACCGGCGTCCTCGACGGCACTTTTGACGGCGCCTTCGTCGCCGGCCCGATCGAGCATGCCGAACTCGACACAAGGGTCGCATTCCGGGAGGAGCTGGTGCTGGTTTCGGCGCGGCGCTGGACGGGCCTCAAGGCGTTACGCGCGGGCACACCGGAGTCCGGCCCGACCGCGCTGGTGTTCCGCACCGGCTGTACCTACCGGCAGCGGCTGGAACAGGTGTTTTCGGAATTCGGCTGGCCGTCGGCGGCACGGTTCGAACTCGGCACCCTCGACGGCATGATCGGCTGCGTCGCCGCCGACATGGGCGTCACGATGCTGCCGCGCGCCGTCGTCGGCCGCAATGAGACCGTCACGATCCACACGCTGGAGCCGGCCCAATCGCAGGTCGATACCCTCTTCATCACCCGCCGCGGCGCGCACCAGTACAGCGCGCTGCAGGGTTTTGTGACGTGCCTCGACAAAACGGGCGGCGCCATCGCCGCCTGAGACCGCTAGAATTTGATGTCTGCGTAGCTTTCGATCCGGCGCGGGCCCACCGAAGTCGCCTCGTGGGTATCGGCATCGGCAAGACTGCCGAAGTCGAGCCTGGTCAATTTCACCAGGTCGGCGAACGATATCTGGAAGACCTTGACATCCTCCTCGGAAAACTTTTCGAGCATGTCGGATTCCTTGATCCGGTCGATATCCATGATCAGGTCACGCTGGCTCATCAGAAATGCCGCCGCCTTGAGGCCGTTCTCGCCCTTGCTGATCAGTATCTTCCAGAAATATTTCGGGATCTTGACGCCCCCGAATGTCGGATCCGGGTGCGAACGCTGCGACGGATCGGGCAGATCGCCACCCTCGGCGTCAGGACCGTCGAACACCGGCCCGTTCATGACGATGCCTCGCTCCTCGTTCTTCAACAGCGTGTCGCGCGTGTAGTCCTCGAGCCCGGCCCACAACTGCTTGCCCTGGTTGAACGAGAAGAATTGCGGCGAGCAATTGGTGAAATGGAAGGAATCGTCACCATGCTCCTTGGCTTCGGCGACCGTATCACCCCAGGTCGCGTCGAGGCGGCGAACGAGGTGGCCGCGATCGAACGGATTGGCGGTCCGGTCCGCTTCGAGCGTCGCCTGCTTCCGGTAGAATTCGTCACCAATCTGGAAGGACTTCTCGATGCGGGGGTCGCGCAGCCATGAATCTCCCTCGCGCTTGCCCACGTCTTGCTGCTTGCCGCCGTCGATGTTGACGCAGCTGAAGAAAGCGAGCTTGCGCTCCTTGTTCATCACCACGCTGTAGTTGAAATATTTCAGTTCGGACTGGGTCGAACGGCCGATCAGCGGCGCGACCTTGGATTTGAGGGCCGCCGGAATCTTCGGCAACGGCACCGAGAACTTGCCGGTTCCGATGAAGTTCGGCTTGTAGCCCGGCCGCGAATTCAGCGTGTCCTGGTCGATATGGACCGCCTCCATCGGCAGACCGGTCAGCAAGCCGATGCGCGGACCGGCAATGGCGGGAGGCGCGACGACGGGCGGGAATGCCAGCACTTTTGGCTTGGCCTCCTCGGAGAGAGTCGCCCCGCCTGCCCGCTTGAGGAACGGCACCGGGATCCGTAGCGGCACCACAAGCGACGTCACGTCGCCGGACTGCTCGAACCAGACGTCATTGTAGCTTCCGTTATCGTGGCTTCCGTTATTGTAGCCGCCATTTTTATAGCTCGCACCGACGGGCATGCCTGCCGGCAGTGCCGCCTTTTCTACCCCTGCCGGCGGCAGCGGCGATGGCTGTTCATCGAGCACCGGCTTCAGCAGCGGTTGCGAGGCAAGCGCGACCTTGAGATCGGCAACGACGGCGCTGATGCGGACACCTTCGTTGGCGATCCAGTCGATCTGGGCTTCGTCCATCGACGAATCCCAAACCCTGCCGTCCTTGGTGAGCGTGCGGCCCTGCGCATCCTTCTTCGGAACTCCGCTATGATGGAGTGCGAGGACCTGCCAGAACCGGTTGAAGGCGGGCGATCCCGACGAACCGGCGCTGGTGTCCGTCATGTACCAGACGAAATCGCCGATATATTTCAGCAGCTTGTTGTCGCGAACGCAGACTTGCTTGGGCTGCCCGCTCGGGTGCTGAATAATGGTCAGATATTCGCCCGGGTCGCCTTTGCCCGGCTCGCCGCTCAACGGCAGCCAGCCCCAATCCGTCAGTTGCCGTTCACCGGTCAACGAGGTCGGAGCCACCGCAACGATGGAAAAGTCGAGCTTGTCATTGGTGTAGAACAGCTTGTCCGGCTCGAACCCGAACCGCACGGGCTCGCGCTCCATGCCTCTGACATCCAGCTCGTAGTCAAAGTCGGCAATGGAGTTGGTGGCGTCGGCAGGTTTCCCGAACACGTGGTGGTTGGTCATCATCAGGCCTGGGCCGATCATGAAGCCGGACGCATAGCCCACCAGGTTGGCGCGGGCATCCTTGATCTGGATACGGCAGACCGAACGCGAGGCGATCATTCCCCTGGCCAGGTAATTGATGCTGTCGAGCTCGTTTCCGTTGATGATCCGCTCCAGACCGATCCGCGCAGAGACGGCGTCATCGGTTTCCGCGAGCAATTGACGCATCCGGAGCTGTTTTCGTTCCGGCGTCATCGAGATCGGTCCATCGCCGAGCTTCTTGTCGAGAGCCGCAGGCGAGAAATCCGCCAGCTTGAAGCGTCGTTCGGTGGCGGCAATCACAGTCGGTTTCATCAGCATGAAGACCTCCTATCAACCCATGAAAAATCAAACGATGAAAAATCGTTGTCAATGAAGCGTGCGCAGCGGCGATTGCCACTTCACAGCCGAACCCATCCTGAAAATAACTCCGGTAAAATAGCTGGGTGACGCAAAGCGGCTTGTGGTCCTGGTCACAATTGCAAAAAAATACTCTACCTTAATAAGTTGAATTATCCACAAACAACCATAACGTCAGCAATGGTCAACTATTCCATGCGCCGCCTGTCGCGCCGGCGCCGCGACGAACAATCCAAATAATCTCAGCGCATCCATCGCCGCTCTTTCCCGCTTTCCGCGCCGCGTGGTAAGCGGGGCGATGCCTGCCCTCATCCTACCCCTGATCGAAGCCGCCACACACTGGCCTGAGCGCGGTGCGCTGGTCGGCCTCGATCTCGGCACCAAGACCATCGGCGTTGCCGTGTCCAACCCTGACCGCAGGCTCGCCACCGGCGTCGAGACCATCCAGCGCAAGGCCTTCAAGGCCGACGCGGCGCGGCTGATCAGCATTGCCAATGAGCGCAACGCCGTCGGCTTCGTGCTCGGACTGCCCATCAACATGGACGGCAGCGAGGGGCCACGCGCGCAATCGACCCGCGCCTTTGCCCGGAACTTCTCCAGACTCACCGACCTTGCGCTGGCGCTGTGGGACGAACGGCTCTCCACCGTGGCGGTGGAGCGCGAACTGATCGGCATGGACATGAGCCGCGCCCGCCGCGCCGAGGTCATCGACGAACATGCCGCGATCTTCATCCTGCAGGGCGCGCTGGACCGGCTGGCGACGTTGCGCGGGGATCGCTGATAATGGCAGTGGTGATCGCGGCCCTGCTGCCGGTATTCCTGCTGATCGTGCTCGGCTTCATCCTGAAGCGCAGCCTGATGCGGCTGGAGACGCAGTGGCACGGGCTGGAGCGCCTGACCTATTACGTGCTGTTCCCGGTGCTGCTGGTGCAGACCCAGGTGAAGGCCGAATTGACCAAGGTGCCGGTAGCCGGTGTCGGCGGCGCGCTG
>JAIEPP010000708.1 GCA_019748335.1 Xanthobacteraceae bacterium | reverse complement strand
TGTGATCGGATAGCCATGACGCGTCAACGTTTCCGCATGCGCGCGGCACGAAATGACTTCGCTGTCGACCAGCACGCCGTCGCAATCGAAGATGATGAGGTCGATGCTTGAGCTCAAGATGTATACGCGCTCAGCTCTTGTCGTCGTCGAGCGGAACGCAATACAGTTCCAGCCGGTGATCGACCAGCTTGTAGCCGAGCTTGCGGGCGATCTCGGCCTGCAACTTCTCGATTTCCTCGGAGGTGAACTCGATCACCTTGCCGTCGCGCAGATTGATCAGGTGGTCGTGGTGGCTGTCGGGCATCTGCTCGTAGCGCGCCCGGCCCTCGCGAAAATCATGCCGCTCGATGATCCCGGCATCCTCGAACAGCTTGACGGTGCGGTACACGGTCGAAATCGAGATCTTGTCGTCGACGGCGACGCAGCGACGGTAGAGCTCCTCGACGTCGGGATGATCCACGGAATCCGCCAGCACGCGCGCGATGACGCGGCGCTGCTCGGTCATGCGCATGCCGGTGGCGGCGCAGCGCGACTCAATACCGGTATTCTTGTGGGCAGGCGGGGATTTCAATGCAGGCATGATCTCGGGCCCTGGAGAACAGGTCGGGGGTGTTGTGCCACCGCCCGCATATTACGACAAGTCGCGCCGCATCAGAAGCGCATTCAATTGTTCGCCGCCGGGTTGCTGGTAATAGCGTTCCCGGCGTCCAACGACGCCGAATCCGGCCCATTCATACAAACGACGCGCCGGGCGGTTATTTTCCTCGACTTCGAGAAATACCGTGCGTACGCCGCGGCCGGCGAGATGGCCCAAATGTGTCATCAGCAGGTCGCGTGACAGGCCGCGGCCGCGCTGGCTGGCATCGATCGCTACCGACAATATTTCGGCCTCGTCGGCGGCCATGCGCGACACCGCAAAGCCGATCACCTTACGCCCCTGTCGCAGCCGATCGACCTGCGTGTTGCGCTCAGTCAGCATCACCTCGAATTCGCCTTCGCCCCAACCGCGATGAAACGAGGCGCCATGCAACTGCGCCAGCCGCGCGGCGTCGCGCGGGCCGGCCGGTTCGACGACGGCGACACCGCCGCTGCGCCATCCGGAGAACCAGGATCCGAAAAAGCCACGCATCAAGAGCCCCGCATCACGGCGCCGGCTGGGCCGCGGCCAGCGGGTCCTTCTGCGGCTTGGCGTCGGGGGCGCGCAGATAATAGGGCCGGGCCGGCGAGTTCTCGGGGCTGACCGCGGCGCCGAGCCATGCCACCCAGCCGATGTCGGGCGCCGGCAGGGCATCGACCTTGAACGGCGGCGGCGCGTCGGATGGCCAGCGGTCGGCCAAAATCCCGGCGGCGTTGCCGACCAGATGCGGCGCGCCGAATCTGGATGCTTCGAGCGCCTCCGTGATCGGCGCCAGCTTCGGCTTGATCAGCGAACTGCCGTCGCCGCTCACCACCTGGAAATACACATGGTCGTGCCGCGCGTTGATCGCGGAGATGATCGGATGTTCACCGTTCTCGCTGACGACGGGCGCGGCGTAGGCGGTCAACGTCGTCAGTCCGACCACCGGCTTGTTGGCGGCCAGCGCGATGCCGCGCGCGGCCGAGAGCCCGACGCGTAATCCGGTGAAGCTGCCGGGACCGGCGGTGGCCGCGACGCGGTCGAGCGAAGCAAAGGCGATGCCGGAGTTTTTCATCACCCGCGCGATCAGCGGCATCAACGCTTCGGCATGGCCGCGCTTCATCGCCTGCGACTCATGCGCGAGAATTTTGTTCGCGTGGGTGTCGAGTACGGCGGCGGCGCAGGCGTCGAGCGCCGTATCGATAGCAAGGATCAGCATCGCGCCAACCTAGAGGTTTTTTGGTTCTGTTTGAATGCCGGCGCAGGGGATCGATATCAATGGGTATGTATGGCTGGAGAAATTCGGCGCGCGATGCCTTGGCTCCGCGTAGCGACCGGAGATTTCAAAGCCATTAAAACATTGATATCGTTACCGATTAATGCGAGTTCGCCTTGCGACGCGTGACGCCCCGTCGTCATGCCCGGGCTTGTCCCGGGCATCCACGACTTACTTCTCTGATGTGAAACCAGACGTGGATGGCCGGGCAGAGGCGAGCGGAAGCGACGCCGTCCCTTGGATGGCTAAGCCCGGCCATGACGAAGCAAGTGTCACAAGCGGTCTGCGAGATCGCTCTGCCGGGCAATCACATCGGCCGGACTTCGACCACGTCGGGTACGAAATGCTTCAGCAAATTCTGGATGCCGTGCTGCAACGTTGCCGTCGATGACGGGCAGCCGGCACAGGAGCCCTTCATGTTGAGATAGACGATCCCGTCCTTGAAGCCGCGGAAGGTGATGTCGCCGCCGTCGTTGGCGACCGCGGGGCGCACGCGGGTCTCGATCAGGTCCTTGATGGTCTCGACCGTCTCGGCGTCGGCTTCGTCGAAGAACTCGTCTTCCTCGTCGAGCGCCTCGTCATTCCCCGCCGTCCCGTCCGCCAGCAGCGGCGCGCCGGACATGTAGTGCTCCATGATGGCACCGAGGATCGCGGGCTTGAGGTGCTGCCAGTCGCTGTCGTCCTTGGTTACCGTGACGAAGTCGGATCCGTAGAACACGCCGGTGACGCCGGCGACGGCGAACAGCCGTTCGGCGAGCGGCGAACGGGCGGCGGCTTCACGGTTGGCGAATTCCATCGTGCCGGTGTCGAGCACGGTACGGCCCGGAATGAATTTCAGGGTAGCGGGATTGGGTGTGGCTTCGGTCTGAATGAACATCGGTTTTCTCCGGCGTCGCCGGTTCAAGGCCGGCGCGTGGGTTACGCTCTAGCAGATGGCGACCGCCAGTGCACGGTCAAGGGGCGCAGGACAGCCGTTCGGCGTCTGCATTTGTCGGTTTTGGCGAAGAAAACCCTTAAAATCACGAAAGCGCGTCGATATCCGCGTCGCTCAGGCCGCCGGAGACGATGGTGACGGGAATCGGGAACGAACCGGCGGCCTCGGCCATCTGGGTGACCAGCGGGCCGGGGCCTTCGGCGCCCGGATTGGCCGCCAGCACCAGCATGACGATGTCGACGTCCTGGTCGATCACCTTGAGGATCTGTTCGGTCGGGTCGCCCTCGCGAATCACCCGTTCCGGCGTGATCGCGGCAATGCCGTTGGCGCGGCCGGAGGCGCGGTCGAGCGCTTCATTGGCGGCTTCCTCGGCCTCGGCGCGCATGATGTCGGCGACCCCCAGCCATTGCTGGTTCTGGTCCTCGATCTCGATCACGCGCAGCATCACCACGCCGCCGCCGACCCGGATCGCCCAGCGGCTGGCATAGTAGACCGCGCGGTCCCACTCCGCGGTGTCGTCAACGACAACAAGACATTTCGGCTTGTGACCCGTCTCGTAGCTTCGTCGCTGGGTGGTCATGCATGTCCCGGTGCTGCGTCAAACCGGCGCATGGTGCCACGGCGCAGCCGCTTTCGACAAGCGGTGTCGTCAATTGCCGCGTTGCGATTGGATCAGCGCTTGCGGATGAACCCGACGATGTCCTTGGCCGCGTTCATGGTTTCGGCGGCGATCGCTTGCGCGCGTTCGGCGCCGTCGATCAGGATCGAATCGACATGACCGGGATCGGCGACCAGCCGCTTCATTTCCGAAGCAATAGGCGCGAGTTTTTCGACGCAAAGTTCCACCAGCGCGTTCTTGAAGCTGGAAAACTGTCCGCCGCCGAATTCGCCGAGCACGTCGGCCTTGGCTCGGCCGGAGAGTGCCGCATAGATGCCGACGAGGTTGTCGGCCTCGGGGCGGGGCTCCAGTCCCTTTTCTTCCGACGGCAACGGCTCCGGATCGGTCTTCGCCTTGCGGATCTTCTGCGCGATGGTGTCGGCGTC
>JAIEPP010000656.1 GCA_019748335.1 Xanthobacteraceae bacterium | reverse complement strand
TTGCAGGCCACGGTGAAGCAGATGGCGAAGCTGAAACCGACACGGGCGTCACTGAACTAAATCTCTTGCTGCATCGCAGCGAACAAGCAAAATTCGATCTAATCGATTGAAACGTTGTGTTTTCCCGGCGTCCGCCCCCGGCGCCGCAATCCCGCTCGCGCAACGAAATACTCTCTAGCCGGCGGGGTTAGACATGGACGGGTCGTCCAAGTCCAAAAAAAGAAAATTTTGTTTCGAAACTCTGTAACCAAATCGCCTGACGCCCCGTAGCCGTTTCTGGATGAGCAACCAACCCGTGGAGGACGCGTCCTCCGGCGCAGCCGCCGCGGTCTGATTGTTTTCCGATACTTCCCTGCATCCTGTCTTCAAACAATCATCGAGGAGATCGTCATGAAGTTGAATTCCAAGTCCGGCGCCACGCTCGCCGCCGCCGCCGCCACCCTGTTCCTCGCCGGCGCTGTTGCCACGACCACCTCGAGCCCGGCCAACGCCGCGCAGGGCAAGTGCATGGCCGGCAACGCCTGCAAGGGCCAGAGCGCCTGCAAGGGCGGCGCCAATTCCTGCAAGGGCCTGAACGCCTGCAAGGGCACCGGCTTCTCGATGAGCACGCCCGCCAAGTGCGCGGCCACCGGCGGCGCCTTCGTCAAGAGCTGATCGATCAGGGCAACGCAAAGAGGGCTCGGCATTCGATGCCGGGCCCTTCTCCTTCCGGCCGATGATTAAAAATAATTCAGCTGGCCGTGTAACCAAGTCGAACCAAGCGCGTAGCTGTCTGTGGGTGCAGTCTTGGGCCGGAACGATCGCGGCCCGTGGGCCATGCACCGTCACACTGTTTGGAGGAGAGACCCATGAAGATGACTTCGAAGTCCGGCGCTGCCATTGCCGCCGCTGCGGCCACCTTGTTCCTGGCCGGCGCCACCATGTCGACCGTCTCCTATGCCGCCGGTGAAGGCCACTGCGTCGGCGCCAACGCCTGCAAGGGCCAGAGCGCCTGCAAGGGCGGCAACCATTCCTGCAAGGGCCTGAACGCCTGCAAGGGTCAGGGCTTCTCCGCCATGACCAAGGAAAAATGCGACGCGGCCAAGGGCAAGTACGAGCCGGCGTAAGTCCTTCGGCATCCGGAACGGGGCCCGGTGTAGGCCGGGCCTCATTTCCGTGATAATTTAATCGCCAGCTATGGGCCTTCCCCTCGTCTGGCGGTGCCGTTCGAGCGGAGACGAGATGCGAGCGGAGACCTCATGAACGTCGCAAGCAAATTGCCAGGCAGCTCGGCGACAACGCTTGCAGACCGCCCGATGCAATCCGCCAAGCCGCCGTTTCTCGGCTTCGGTCTCGGACTTCGCCACCAGCACTACGACGAAATCCTCGACGGCAACCCTGATATCGACTGGTTCGAAGTCATCAGCGAAAACTACATGATTCCGGGCGGCCGGCCGCTGCGCACGCTGGACCGGATCTGCGAACGCTATCCCGTGGTGATGCACGGCGTGTCGCTATCGATAGCCTCCACCGCGCCGCCCAATTTCGAATACCTGCAAGGGTTGAAGGACCTCGCTGGGCGAGTCGAGCCGAAATGGATTTCGGACCATCTGTGCTGGACCGGCGTGCACGGCAAGAACCTGCACGATCTGCTGCCGATCCCCTACACCTCGGAAGCGCTCGATCATGTCGTCAGCCGCGTGCAGCTGGTGCAGGACTTTCTCGGCCGCGCCATCGTGCTCGAGAATGTCTCGACCTACGTCCAATTCAACAATTCCGAAATGACGGAATGGGAATTCCTGTCCGAATTGTCGCGCCGCTCCGGCTGCTGGCTCCTGTTCGATATCAACAACGTCTATGTCAGCGCCTTCAACCACGGCTACGATCCGATGACGTTCCTCAACGGGATTCCCGCTGATCGCGTCGTCCAGTTCCACATGGCCGGCCACAGCCACATGGGCACCCACATCATCGACACCCACGATCATCCGGTGTGCGAGGACGTCTGGGACCTCTATGTCGCAGCCCTGAAGCGCTTCGGCCGGGTCTCGACCATGATCGAGCGCGACGACAACATTCCGCCGCTCGACGAATTGCTCGAGGAAGTGAGGCGGACGCGAGAGATCGCGGACAAGGTGTTGCCGGCCACAGGCAGGCAGGCGGGATGAGTAACTCAGCCGGGACGAGCGACTTCGCACGACAGCAGGCTGAATTTCAGCGCGGCATCCTGGATGGCGACGACACCGTGCTGGCCGAAATTTTCGACAGTCCCCGCGAAAGGCGCGAGACGCTGTTCGGGGTCTATCGCTATGCCTATGGCTCACGGTTGGTCGATGCGATGCGCAACGATCACGAGCTGCTGCACCTCTATCTCGGCGACGAGATGTTCGATGAGATGGGATACGCCTATGTCAAGGCACATCCGTCCGAGCACCCCAACCTGCGCTGGTTCTCGCAAGGCCTGCCGGATTTCCTGAAGTTGAACGAGCCGTACAGCCATCATCCGGTGCTGTCCGATCTCGCCGCGCTGGAGAAGGCACTCAACGACGCCTTCGACGCCGTCGAAGCCCCGGTGGTGGAGCTTTCCGCCATGACCGGTTTCGCGCCGGAGGCATGGCCCGACCTCGAATTCGTTGCGCATGCCAGCGCGTCCCGGCTCGATCTGGCGACCAATGCTTCCGCGATCTGGCTGGCACTCAAGAACGAAGAGACGCCACCAGACGCTGATGTCATGGAACAGCCCGCGCGCCTCTTGATCTGGCGCCAGGACACCACGCCGATGTTCCGCGAGCTTCCGACCGAGGAAGCGATGATGTGGGATGAAGCCGCCAACGGCGTTCCGTTCAGTGTGCTCTGCGAAATGCTGGCGACCTATGACGACCCCGACGGCGCGGCGGCGCGCGGCGCGGGCTATTTGCACGGCTGGATTACATCGGGACTCTTGGCGGGCGTTTCCGTCGGCACGTAGACTCTTTTTATTTGACTATTTTCTTGATGACCATTCGCTCGAAAGCAGCACGAAAGGCCGGGCCATGGGCGCGGACACCGATCGCCACTTCATCGAACGATTGACGTGGGACGAGGTCGAGCGGCGCATCCGTGTGGGTGCGCCCGCGATATTGCCGATCGGCGCCGCCGCCAAGCAGCACGGCTTCCACCTTCCGCTCAATACCGACCGCCTTCAGGCCGAATGGCTCGCAGCCCGGATCGCCGAGCCCGTCGATGCCCTGATCTGGCCGACGCTGGCTTACGGTCATTATCCGGCCTTCGTCGACTATGCCGGAAGCAGCAGCCTGTCCGCGCCGACGTTCGAGGCGCTGGTGCATGAAGTGGCCGCCGGGATTCTTGGTGCCGGATGCCGAAAACTGTTCGTGCTCAATACCGGAATCAGCACGCTCGCGCCGGTCGACCGCGCGCTGGCGCGTCTCGATGCCGGCCGCGTCAGCCATTTGTGGATCCACGACGGCCCGCGCTATCCCCGTGTCGCGAAGGCGTTGGCGCAACAGGGCCACGGCAGCCATGCCGACGAACTCGAAACCTCGCTGATGCTGGCGCTGGCGCCTGATCGCGTGGACATGGCGCGCGCCGAGGCGAGCCCTGCCGTGACCCAGGATACGCCGGGGCCGCTGACGCCGTCCGACCCGAATTCGCCGAACTACAGCCGCTCCGGCAGCTATGGCGATCCGACCCTGGCGACATCAGCCAAGGGCGAAACACTGCTCGCCGCCATCCTCGACGATCTCAACGAGCACGTTGCGGCCTTTGTCGCGAAAGTACCTGCCGCCGCGCAGGTATCAGGCACCAGCCGAAGCCTGTTGCAATGAGAAGCGGCGCCGCGTTTCGCTGGATCGTCCCCGGCGCGGTGATCGCAGCCCTGCTGGCCAGCGCGA
>JAIEPP010000253.1 GCA_019748335.1 Xanthobacteraceae bacterium | reverse complement strand
CAGGAATTCGGTTCCGACGCCCGCCATCTCGATGGCGCGCGGAACGCAGCCATGGACTTCCGTCGAGGCATAGGCAACGAGGCGCGTCGTTGCTGGCAGCCCCCATGCCCGCGCGGCTGCGCCGAGCGCCTTCGTTTTCGCAAGCAGCACGGCAACGAAATTCGCCTGCGAGGTCCCGGTCAGGAACAGTCCACCGGCGGTGTCCGGAAAGCTGAAGAGCTCTCGCATCCATCGGATGATCTGCCGCTCGACCTCGATCGGCATATGGTCGCGGCCGCCGAGATTGGCGTTCAGGCCGGCGGCAAGCATCTCCGCCAGCATCCCGGTCACCGTTCCGCCGCCCTGCACCCAGCCCATGAAGCCGGGATGGTTGTTTCCGCTGCCATAGGGAAGCACGTGTTCGCGAAAGGTGGCATATACCGCGGCCAGATCCGACGGCTCGTGCGGCAGCGCGGCATGGAACGAGGCCCGCGCCGCGGCTGGCGGCGCCTGCCAGAGCGGCTGTTCGCGGATGGTCTGGAGATGGTCGAGCATATCGTCGAGCATGCGGTGACCTTGCTCGCGCAGGCCCGCCCAGTCGGATGGATCGAGATTCGTCGATCGTTCCTGCTCGTCCTGCGGCTGCCACGCACGCAGCCTGTCCAGGCTCGCTTCCGCTGTCGGGAAGAGGCGGCCCTGGTCGGGCCAACGCGCGGGCGGCATCGTGATTAGGGTCCATCCTGTCTGCGCCCGATAAAGCAGCACAAGGTGGCGCGAGGCTGGCCTCGCCGATCCCCCGCGCCATGCCACGTTCGATTGGATTACAGGAAGTGGTGAGAGCCCGCGCTATTGGCCGGGCGAATCTTTCGCCGCTGAAAGCATCGGGCAAACCCGCCATTGGCGAGGCCGTGGCGCTGTTGTGAATGGCGATCCCGGCATGACTCGAACATGCGACCTACGGTTTAGGAAACCGTCGCTCTATCCGGCTGAGCTACGGGACCGCGAACCCGGCAAAAGCACAGGTATCGCGAATTCCATACCAGAGCGGCGGGCTGATCGCTACCCCGGACGCGCATCACCGGTCTCGGGATTTGCGACGCGGGCATGCCTTCCAGTGCCCAGAATGGCTACGACATCGTTCCGTTTTGCCGACACCCGAACCAACGCTCGCGAGACGTTGAGTGGTTCAGCGATAGCCACTTGTGGTTTTTACGACTCTTTGTATCTTCACCAGACTTGAGTGGGGCATTCACGGTGAAGCGTATTTTGCTATTGCCCGCGCTGCTGGTCCTGCTCACCAGCAACGCGAAAGCGGAAGGCTGGGCCTGTTCGGCACCCGGCATCGTGGAAGGAAGCTACGACGGGGGCGGCATGGCCTACATCCACCTGCAAGGGTTTCCCGACGGCAAGCCCTATGCGGTCGTGAAGAAGGGAAAGACGGCAACCGGGACCACGTCGAACGGGACAAAATTTGTTTGTGCGCAGAAATAGAGGAAAAGAAAAATGAAATCGTTGGGTTTTCTGGTTGTCGCCGCCGTTGCCTTGACCAGCCTCGCCGCCCCGGCCCGCGCTGGAACGAACAATAACCCTCACGCGCAGGCGTGCATGGCCAAGAACGGGTTCACCCTTGAAATGTGGCGCGCCCATCGAGCCGGTACGGACCAGCAGGTTCAGAGCTACATCCAGTGCCGGGACGGCGTGTCAGCTTCCACGGCGCTGGCTACCGGCAGAAAGAACGGCAACTACAGCAAGAGCTACTGACACGAGCGTCAGGCCCGACGGGCCGGCGCTTCGCTTTCCGGCTGTTCGCTCTCCGCCGCTACTTCCCGATCACCTTCACCGAGCCGAAAATCTTGGTCAGGGTCGCGGCGTGCTTGTCGAAGCCGGCGGGCGGGCCCCATTGCGCGAGCTGGATGAAACGGTTGTCGGCCAGACGGGTGGCGCGGATCTTGACCAGCCGCGGCTGGCCGTTGTCGGTCGCCGAATACACCCATTCGGTCGAATCGAGCCCGGCGAAGGGGCTCGCGGCTTCCTTGACGGTGGCCTGATCGATCTTCATGCCGTTGCGGGTGATGGCCTTCAGCGCCTCGGCCTTGACCGCAGCGGCGTCGGCTTCCCTTTCGACCGTGAGCCAGAAGAAGATCGCACGATCGGGCGAGGTCATGTCGATGGTGTCGTCGGACAGGTTGGGACTCCAGCCATCCGGCGCGTCGATCGAGATCGCCGCCTTCTCTTCCGGAATCTTGAAGATTTCGGCCTGCGCGATGTCAGCCATCGCTATCAGGCCGATCGCCAGTAGAAGCCGCCCCATGCCAACATTCCCCGCAAAAATTATCGTCTTGAAATCGCGCGCCGGGTGCCCAGTGCGCGCGATTGCGCTTTAGCAGGACAGTGGGGAGGTCGCCAGAGTGGGAGCAACACATGATGAGGCCGGCGCCGACGTCACACTGTCACGCGCGGGCGCGCAACTTAGTCGGCGCGCCGCCAGGGCGTGGGCTGATTGTTGCCACAATCTGGCATGCGTTCGCCGCGCGTCCACATCCCGCGATCCGGCGGTTCCGTGCCGTGCCGCTCGCGACAATCATTTTTATCGTTGAATTTATTCAGCAATTTTCGATTGCGGCAGCGCCGGTCATATCGGCGAAACATGCATGCGGGAAAATGGCGCGGTTCCGGGGTGACAAGTTCTGCCAAATTGATGACAATCGACTCAATCAAGTTCCCCCAGAGAATTCGACTGGAGAGTATCTGTCCGTGATCGCCTCACGACCATCGGCGCTGTTGGTTGCCGCCATTGGAACGCTCGTTGTGCTGACACCGGTGCGCGCCCACGCGCAGTGGTGGCGCAGCGCGCCGGCCGATTTCGAGGATTGCGCCGACGCGGCCGAGAAGTCGAAGACGAAGGAAGACAAGACCGCGGCGCTGGCACAGTGCAACGCGAAGTTCGCCGGTCGCCGCAAGCCCGGCGGCGGTTACACCTATTACGACTTCATGCAGGACCGCACCTTCGATATCGCCGGCCCCAATCCGACGCCGGAAGAGCAGAAGAAGATCGACGAGCAGTACACCGCCTATCTCGAACGCGAGCGGCGCAACAGCATCGCCGCAGCCTTGATGGCCAAGCAGCATCAGCAGCCGCCGCAGCAAGTGCAGCAGGTGTCGCTGCGATCGGAGCCGGGATCGGCGCGCGCGGAAGTCGAAAGAGTGCCGGTGCCGGTGGCGAGCCCCGTCAAGCAGGCCGCACGAATCCGGGCCGCCAACTGCGCCAAGAGTTCGTTCTCCTGCGATTGGCCGCGGCTTTCGGAAGGGATCAACGGCCTGAAGAAGCTGTTCAGCCAGACGCCGCCGGGCAAGCAGAAGAAGACGTGATTTCCACCGTCATTCCGGGATGCGCCGCTTAGCCCGGAATCCATACTCACGATCGTGGTTATGGATTCCGGGCTCGTGCTTCGCACGCCCCGGAATGACGGCGTTCATCGCATGCGATCAATGCGCGTGCGTTTTCTTGTGTCGGCGCGGTGCCGCCGGCGTGACAACCGGCGCGACCGGCGCTTGCACCGCCCGAGACGCCGCTCGCTGCTCCTGTAGCCGCGCGTCATAGCCCGGCGACGGCGTCACCGTCGGCGGCGCGGCATAAGCCGGGATCAGGAAAGCCCACCCGGCAAAGCCGGCGGCCAGAAGTGCACCGCTCGTTCGCTTCATATCGGCTCTCCCGTGCAACGCTTTCAATCGACCTTCCCGCAAACTTCGCGCCGGATCGGCGCCATTTCAAGGCAGGCCCGGATCAATTCACCGTTCGGACCTGTTCCGGCGTGAGCCCAGGGGAGCCTTTGCCGTCACGCTCGGCGCGCCGGATCAGTTCCACG
>JAIEPP010000104.1 GCA_019748335.1 Xanthobacteraceae bacterium | reverse complement strand
GTCGTGATCGCGCTCGAGGGCTTCAGGCCACGCGCGAGCATCTCGACACCGGTCGTGCTGCGCTCCGGCCCCGGCGTCGCTGCCACAACCCTGATCGTCGGCGCGCCGGTGGCGTAGCGCGCCCCGATCTCGAATACCGAAATCGGACCCGCAGCATCGAGCATTTGAAAGTCGGGAAATATCAGCACGCCGATCATGATGTGGCCATGTCCTTAGAGCGATGTCCCTAAACGAGGGAAATATGGCATTTCGGACACCAGACCATCATGGCAGGATCGCCACGTCAAGCCGACACAGGAGGATCTCGCGATGCCCGCGCCGCTTCAGATTGGTCTGGTGCTGTTTCCCAGGGTTACCCAGCTCGACTTCACGGGACCGCTGCAGGTGTTCTCCAGCCTGCCCGGCGCCAACGTGCATCTGATCTGGAAGCGGATCGAGCCGGTCGCGACCGACTCGGTGCTGATACTGACGCCGACGATGACGTTTGCCGATTGCCCGCAGCTCGACGTGATCTGCGTGCCCGGCGGGCTCGGTACCGACGACATGATCAACGACGAGGAGATGCTGGCCTTCCTGCGCAAGCAGGCCGAGGGCGCCAAGTACATCACCTCGGTTTGCACGGGATCGCTGGTGCTGGGCGCCGCAGGCCTGCTCAGGGGATATCGCGCCGCGACGCATTGGACCGCGATGGATTTTCTGTCCGCCTTCGGCGCGATCCCGACCAAGACCCGCGTCTGCGTCGACCGCAACCGCGTCACCGGCGGCGGCGTCACCGCAGGGATCGATTTCGCGCTGACATTGGTCTCGCTGCTGCACGACCGGCGCATCGCGGAAGCGATCCAGCTCCGGCTCGAATACAACCCGGCGCCGCCGTTCAATTCCGGTTCGCCCGACACCGCGCCGCCGGAAGTGCTCGCTGTCATGAAGGACCGGATCGCGCAGAATCAAATCCGCCGTGGCGAGATGATCGACCGCGCCGCCGCAAGGCTGACGTAACGCAGCCAGCCTACAAAGAAAAAGGCCGCCTGGTTTCCCAGACGGCCTTTCCTGTCTCACGGTGGCCACAACATTTGGCGGGCGATTTCAGAACCTCTGCACCGGGGGCCTATCTCCCGGCCGTGTCCTGATCGGTGGCCGCTGCTCGCCGGGGCAGTCGCGAACTGGAGCCCGACACCGACGCGATGGTCTCCCATCTCCGTAAGATGTCCCATTGAGCCGCGACGACGCGCCGAGCACAAGATCGCGGCGGCGGATGTCCCCGTTGATCCCGTTGTTCACAGGGCATTTTCGGGCTGATACACGGCCGGACGAAACCGTGAGTGTTAGTTCGAATGTTGATCCGAGCTGACTCTCCGACTTCGCGGCTTGTACTGCCAAATGTGCGAAATGACGGCGACGATCATCGAGGCAAGGCCTATCAACGTACAGGCCCCGACCACGAAGTAACTGTAGTCTCTCAGCGCAGAGCCGCTCTCCGCGTGTAGGGCGGCCCAAATGCCAATCATCCCAATGACCACAGCCGTCGCCAACAGTTTCCAGAAAAACTCCGTGAAGCTCATTTTCTTAACCATCGTATCCTCGCGCTGAAGCACGTCAGCAAATCTTCCGGAAGCGCGCCCGCCGGCGCGGCGCCTCGGACCAACCTTTTGGGGCGTTTACCCATTGGTCTCGCGGCGGCGCGACTGGTTCGATCCGCCCGGCTACCGGCCTGAATTGAACCTGTCCGGCCTCGGAAAGCACAAACGGTGCGTACTCCGGAAGTGACGAAGGAATGCACGATGAAGGCCCTGAAAGCATCGATCCGTGTTGCGGCCACCGCGCTCGCCCTGAGCCTGGTGCTCGGCGCGCCGTCCTACGCGGGAGAGGACGAGGCGAGCACGCTCACCCAGCAGTCGAAAGAGCTCTATCGGGTCGGGAAATACGCGGAAGCGCTGCCATTGGCCCAGAAGTCCCTGGCCCTTCGCGAGAAGGAATTTGGTCCGGATGATGACAAGGTCGCGATGCCGCTGAATGACCTCGGCACGATCCACTACAATCTGGGTCAGTACGCCGTTGCCGAACAGCTGTACAAGCGTTCACTGGCCATCCGAGAGAAGACGCTCGGTCCGGATAATGCCGAAGTCGCCATGGTGTTGAACAATCTGGGCGACCTCTACCGTGCGGTAGAGCGCTATGCGCTGGCAGAGCCGATTCTCAAGCGCTCGCTCGCCATTCGCGAGAAAATCTCCGGCCCCAATGATCCGTCGATCGTGATGCCGCTGAGCAACCTCGCCGCCCTCTACAGCAATATGGGTCGCTACAACCAGTCCCGGCCGCTGTTCGAGCGGGGGCTCGCCATCCTCGATAATGCGAACGGGCCCAACGATCCCGAAGCCACGATCCTGATGAGCAACCTGGCCGACGCCTACATCAACCTTCATCGTTACGCCGATGCCGAGCGCCTGCTCAAGCGAGCGATCGTGGTGACCGAGAAGGCATACGGACCCGACCATGCCGACGTCGCCCTGGCGCTGAACAATCTGGCCGCACTTTACGGGCGTCAGGGCCGTAACACGCTGGCCGAGCAGCTCTACAAGCGGTCAGTAGCGACCTTCGAGAAGACGCTCGGCCCGAACCATCCGGATCTCGCGGATGTGCTGGATAACCTTGCCGGTCTCTACAAGGATCAAGGCCGTTACGCCGATGCCGAGCAGGTTTCCCGGCGGTCGAAGGCCATCCGCGGGAAAACAGCGCCGATCTGAGCAATACGGAGGGCTTAGTTGCCCGGCGTCCAAGCCTGGTAATCGCCAGTGGCCTTCGGTCGGCGACCGCTGGCTAGTGTCGAGCCGGACGGACGATAGGCAGCCGGTGTGCCGGTCAGGTTCGGCACATGCGGCTTTTGCCATTCGCGCGGGGTGTAGCTTTCTTCGGTCGGCGCGACATCGACGGTGTGATGGATCCAGCCATGCCATTCCGGCGGTATCTTGGTCGCCTCGGCATAGCCGTTATAGACCACCCAGCGCCGCTGGAAGCCCAGCGTCGGATCGATCTTGCCGCCCTTGGTGCGATAGTAGGTGTTGCCCTGCTCGTCCTGGCCGACCAGTTCGCCGAACCGCCAGGTCCACAATTGCGTGCCGAAGGTCTGGCCGCTCCACCACGTGAAGAATTTGAGGAAAAACAGCTTCATGGGGACTCGGGCGGTTGGAGAGGACGTACCGCTCTGATGCCATCGGCGGCCCGAAATGTCCAGATGAAGGCGGATATGCCTGCGCTGGCCGGGAGCGCACTTGCGCTGCCCGGGAGCGCACTGGCGCTCCCCCCGCCGCAGCGGCGCATTGTCGCGGAATCATCGCAATCTGTTCATTCCGCATACAGTTCCTACCTGACAGCTTGAGCGGTGCGCACGATCGGTGCGCGGGCTCGGGAACGTCCGCCCTCTCAAAAGGTTGGGCTATATCCCGCAGATGGAGCCAATGATGATCAGTTTGAAGGTTTTGAGTACCGCGGCAGCGATGGCGCTGGTTTTGCCAATGATCGCGCCGAGCGTGAGTTTTGCGCAGGCTCCGCCCACGAGGGGGCCTGGCGGCGGTGGAATCACCGCCGGCGGTGCCGGCGGCGGCGGAGCCCCACGCGTGGGCGGCGCTGGTCCACAGGTGGGTGGTGGCGGCTTCAGCCGCGGTGGCGGCGCACCTCCGCAAATGGCGGGCGGAGGCGGCCCGCGTCCCGGCCCGAGTATGGCAGTTCGTCCCGGCCCGCAATTCAGCGGCGGCGGTGGCGGCGGTAATTATCGTCACGGCGGCGGAGGTGGCGGTTACTA